>JAEDIW010000127.1 GCA_016296655.1 Treponema sp.
ATACATTCATTGACAGTGAATCATGCGATTATTCTGTAGCATAAAAGGAGTAAAAAAAAATGTTTGACAAAGTAAAGGCTGACATAGCATTTAAGCAGGATAGAGAAAGATTTTTCCGTGAATCTGATAAATTTGAAATGGTTTCATATCTTTCAGAAAAATTGACTGCAAAAGAAAAAGCAGAACTTGCAGAATCAAAAGAAGCATGGCGGAATATGACTGAATTAAAAGGTTACCCGGATATTGACTTTCCTTTGCATATACCGTCTTTCGTGAAGGTGAAAACTTTTACAACACACAAAAAAGGCGAAGTGGAAAGCAAGTCTGTAGATCCCGATTTTTCTAATTGATTTTTAACTTAAACTTATTGAACAAAACGTATGTTCGCTATATAATTTATTTAAGGAGTATTTAGAAAAACCCAAAATTAAAATTTTGGAGTGTTTTATGGCAAACACAAAAACAGCTTATCGTTGGAACTCTGACGGCTGGTACTTTAAGTCTATTGAAGTAGCAGAAGATCCAGACTTTGAGGGGGAATACAATCTTCCTCGGCAGAGTACATGGGATGTCCCGCCTGCCGATACTGAAACACAGTGGGCAAAAATCAACACATCTACCTTGACTTGGGAACTTGCAGACCTGTCTATGCAGGACCGTCTTCTCATGAATCTTATCACGCAGGAAGAGTATGACACTTGGTTCGCACAGAAAGACGGTCAATTTCTTTCTATATTAAAGACAAGGGCTGCAAACAATGCCGATAACATTGCCTTGATTTCTGATGTAGAAGCAGAAGCTGAATTTCGTGCAAATGCAGACAGTATGCTGAATGCAAGTATCTCAAGTGCACTTGAAAGTATTCAGAGTTTGTCCGATTCTTTGGTTGCAAACAGTAACGCTGACAGTGAAAACAAAACCGCTCTTGAGCAGGCAATTTCAGCATTACAGCAGACTACACAGGCTTTGCAGATTGCTGTTAATAGCAAGGCGGACGCAGGGCATACTCATTCAAGTGTAGATATTGCCAACAGACTTGCAAATGCTCGTAAAATCGGCAATGCTTCTTTCAACGGTACGGCGGATATTTCCCTTGAACAGATGGGCGTTGCTTCGCTTGTTGCTTCTGCCGTTGCAAACGCAGGAAGCGGCATTACTGTTTCAAGAAGTGGAAGAGATACTGTAATTCGTGATACAAAAAATAAAATTGGGTTCTTCTTTTCTTTGTATGACGCTGGAAGTGGTTATTCATCGAACTATGGTCCAATGTTGCCTGGTGATTTTGATGATATTCTTGCTGTTTTGGGGACTGCTGATTCTGGAAGTGTTCGAGTATCTGTTGATCGCAGTGATAATGATGTTTGTTTGTATTCAACAGAGAATTTTACAATAGCTTCTTTGTTTGTTCTTGCAACATTGAACTAAAAAAGGCGGTGGCAGATGGATATTAGCGATACATCAATCTTACAGGAAATACTATCACTTTCAAAGGAATCTGCTGCCGCAGACGCAAAAATTACGGCAGAAATTTCCAGCGTAAAGGAAAATATCACCGTGATGAAAAACCGCATGGACAAGCAGGATGTTATTCTTGAAAACCTTGCAGCACAAATAAATGAGCAGAAAAGGCTTTCAGAAGAAGTTCTCAAGCTCAAGGAGTTAGTCAAAAGACAGCAGGAAGAAATTGAAAAAATCAAGTTTACACCTGCGGAAAAGGCACTTGCCGCAAAGATGAAAATTACCGGGAAGTTTTTTGACAGTTTCTTGAACATGATTGTTTCTGCGGTGACATCGTTATTCATGTTGATTGTAGCAAAAATATTTTTCATTAAATAAAAAAGAGGTGGAGAAATGAATGTGTTGGTTGATTATTTGAAACAGGTGTTTGAAAAAATGCCGTATCAGATTGGTATTGCTGTTTTGGTTGTGATTGTCATTACAGAACTGACTAAGAAAGTTTTGGCAAAAATCGAAAAGAAACTTGAAGCAAAAAAAGGAAAGGAAATAAAGTTTTTTGACCATACAAAAATTATCTTTTCCCTGTTCTGGTCATTGGTTCTTTCTGTTTCTCTTGCCCTTGGTAAGGTATTTACTTGGGCTGAATTTCCTTTATACTTTCTTGCCATTGTTGGTGCTTCAACAATCCTTTACAAGTTAGTGTGGAATAAAATCAAGTCGTTCTATTCAAATTAAAGGCCATGAATGAAAAAGTTAAATCGTTTTTTGCTTGTTTTTTTGGTGTGTTCACTGCTGCCTTTGCATTGCTTCTCGGAATCATTGTCGGAAAACGAAGTGGTAGTTCCAATAGAGCAATGGCAACGGCTGAAACAGAACTTGGAAACGTTAAAGCAGAACTCACTGAGATCGGAAGAACTCAATCAGAAAGAGAAAGAATTGAATCTGAAAGAACAGACGCTCAATCAGAAAGAGAAAGAATTGACAGAGAAAATGCAAACATCATTAACGAATGTCAATCAATCATTGAATCAGTCGAAAGGCGAAATTCTTCAAGATAAAATTACTGTTGGAATAGTCAGTTTTTCTGTTGGTACGGTGGTTGGTGCTGGTGCTTGTGTTTTGCTTGTAAGTTTATTCAACTAAAGGAGCTGATGTATTATGAATTTGAGAGATTATAGAAGCAAAACTTATTACGGAAATTTTCGCAAAGGTAGAAACGGATGGGGCCCAGGTCTTATTGTTCTGCATACAACAGAAGGAAGCTATGAAGGGTCTTGTAATTGGTTTTGCAATCCAAAAAGCGGTGTTTCTGCAAATTTTGTTGTTCATACTAATGGGAATGCTACATATTGCGTAGATATTGGCGATACTGCTTATGCAAATGGAACAACATTTAATTCTAGTGATAATAGATATTACGGTAAGGCAACAAATCCTATTGTAAAGAAAAGAAATGCAAATGCAAATTTCTATTCT
>JAEDIW010000128.1 GCA_016296655.1 Treponema sp.
CTTTTTTATATTTTATTTTTTTGTCATTGACAAATGGCACAACATATCAGGAGAGGGGGTAGCGGCCAACGAAGTGGACGCGCAGGGGCAGGCGCCCCTCCTACTTATTTTTTCATAGGTTTTAATGGTCGCTGAGGTTTCTGTGGCTGCTTAGTGGAAGTAGTTTTTTTCCCCGTTGCCTTTTTCTCTGTACCATCATTTCCATCTACGTTAAATTTACCACTAATATAGAAATTTTCAATTGGTTCATAGCCTAAAGGTGCTACCAGTTCATTCCAGTTTTCTGGCAGTTTGATTTCATTTGTAACAAAACCACCTCCCGGCATTGTCTGGATTTTATTGCGATTTGCATCACCAGTTACAAGAATGGCAGTTTCCCCCTTATTCATGCAGGCAATTGTTTCAATTTTATCTTCTGATATAAAAGGTTTATACCAGTCTGGTGTTGGAGTTTTTGCAACCTGTTCCTGTTCATCTTTTCGAAGCATTTCCAGTTCTTCTTCAAAAGATCTCCTGTTAAATTGCTGACTTCCCGTATTCGCCCAATACAAAGCATAGGCACGGAGATTCAAAGGTCGGCGGGCTGATTCAATTAATGCATCTTCAAGAGAATTTTTTGTTTTATACTTTGCAGCCAGATCTTTTGCCACAAATTCAGTGATAAAAAGAGTTCTGTATACTTGCGGATTTGTATTTCCTAAACCATTCTGCTGCTTTTCAGTAATATCAAAAGCAATTATGTCTTTTATTTTTTCTGCATTATCGGTAGCAGGAGTAACATTGTTTCCCCATGATAAAGCTGAGCCTGCGGTAATTGTATTTGCATTCAAATCGTATCCTTTTTGAACATGATAAGGTTTCCATCCCATTTCTACGCAGGCTTTATCATCTTCGGAAAAAGTGAAAGGAGTCAGATATCCAAAGGTGCCCATTCGATTTTCCTTTACATAATATCCACCAAGATTAAGCATACACAAATCTATAAAACGGCCCAAGGCTTTGTTATTTGCTTCGCTGATCATTCCCTGCTGATTATCTATTCCAAGCTGACGGGCAAGAGGTCCATTAAGCCAGGCAAAAGGTGTCCATCCGTGAGTACTTGAAAGTGGTTTTCGCCATTCGCCGTTATTCATTTCCTGTGCAAAGGCTACACAGACAGGCATAAATTCGGCAGGAACACCAGACATAACAGCATTGGCAGCCACTGTGTAAACCGTACATTCACGGTAAGCAACAGCAATTGTTCCAATAATATCACTTGCCTTATATGGTGTGAATTTCAAATATTCCTGAATTTTTTCATCAGTTGGAGGAACTATTGGAAGACCGTCTGTCCAGTTATTGATTTTAAAATACTCCTGAATATCTTCAAAACTTCCATAATAGATTATTTCATCAGCAGGTCGCTTTCCTTCTGGAGCATATTCGGCAATTTCTTTTTTTGTAATTTTTTCTGTTAGAGCTTTTTTAATTTGGGGCCACAAAACTTCCCGGGCATTTTTCTGTAAAACTTCTCTGCTGTCGCTTGCAAATGCCCCCGGATATTCAGCAGTTCTTAAAACAGGAACTCCCCGGTTTACTCCGGTTGAGTGAACTTGAGAAACAAAGGTTGGTCCTGCCACAGTAACTGTTGGAATTCCAATATATTCTGCAGCAATTGAATTTCCAGTTTCTTTCGTTGTACAAAGGCCGCACCCGCAATTTCCTGTAATTACACAATCAACTTTTAACTGCCTTAGTTTTTCCTGAAAAGCTTTTGTTTTTTCTGTAGTACCAAATACACTGAAAGGACCTGCAGCACCAATATCATCAAAAAGATAAACTTTAGAATCAGGAAATTCTTTTTCTATACATTTTTTGATTTCATTATGAGTTGTAACGGCCATAAAACTCCCCCCAACAAGAGCAAAAGTTTTACCTTTTAGAGAATCAAGTCTCGGAGCCTGTTTTATCATATTCACATCATGATAGCCTACTGGAGAAACAACTGCATAAACCTGATTTCCCTCATCATCCTGTTGGGGTACATAACATACACCATCAACACATTCATCAGGATTAGTACTATATCTTGTTGTGGCAAAAACTGATGTAGAGGCAATTGAAGATAAGAGTATGACAATAATAAAAGCAATTCCAAATTCTTTATTCATCGCTCAAACAAACAAATAATTAGAGTTCATGTTACAAATTAGCATCAAATTTAAAAATGATTTCAAAAATAGTTTTCTAAGATTTGTCACAAATTGTCACAATTTTTTTTGACATAGCCAGAATTTCGGTTGAAAAAAGAAGCCACCGCTCTTGCGGCACCAAAAAATCGTCTGTATGAGTTTGAACTAATAGGTTCAATTTCGAGTATTTGATTTAAAAACCGTGGCAAGGATTGTAAGGGCTGGCGTAGCCAGTTCCGAAGCGTAGCGAAGGAATGAAGGTAGCACGAAGTGCGTACGGAACCCTGAAAAGCGCGAGTTTGCAATGCAAACTCGGGACGAGAAAATGCTATGCATTTCTCGCTTTTTTTGCGAAGCAAAAAGCCACCCTAAAAATAAAAATTCAAAACTTGATATTTGTCCTGATATTTTATCCTTTTTTATCCTTTCTTGTAAAAAATTGAAAAAAGTAATATTCTTTTGGTTGATTTTGCTTATGGGCAGATTGCTCATTGTATTTTTATGGGAGAAAACTATGGCAGACACTATGCATGCTTTGGAAAAAAATCCAAATTGGAAAGGTCGACGCGGTCCTGTTGTTCTTGTAATTATGGACGGTGTTGGTTACGGTAAATATGAAGAAGGGGATGCTGTAAAGGCTTCGAAAATGAAGTATCTGGACTGGTTTACAGCAAACTGTCCGCACACAAAATTGAAGGCTCACGGAACTGCTGTTGGTCTTCCTTCTGATGATGATATGGGTAACTCTG
>JAEDIW010000053.1 GCA_016296655.1 Treponema sp.
CCGAGGACATGGCCGACCCAGCCGACGCTATGGGTGAACTGGCCGAGGACATGGGAGACCCAGCCAACGCAGTGGAAGAACCAGCCGAGGACATGGAAGAACCGACCGACGATGTTGAAGAACCAGCCGAGAACATGGTCGACCCAGCCGACGCTGTTGGTGAACTGACCGAGGATATGGCTGACCCAGCCGACTCTGTGGAAGAGCTGGCCGAGGACATGGAAGAACCGACCGACGCTGTGGAAGAACCAGCCAAGGACATGGAAGACCCAGCCGACTCTGTGGGCGAACTGGCCAAGGACATGGAAGACCCAGCCGACGCTGTTGGCGAACTGACCGAGGACATGGGCGAACCGAGCGACTCTGTTGGTGAACTGGCCGAGGACATGGGCGACCCAGCCGACGCTGTTGGCGAACTGGCCGAGGACATGGCCGAACCGACCGACGCTGTGGAAGAACTGGCCGAGAACATGGCCGAACCGACTGACGCAGTAGAAGAACTGACCGAGGGCATGGAAGAACCGAGCAACGCTGTGGAAGAACTGGCAGAGGACATGGGCGAACCGAGCGACTCTGTTGGTGAACTGGCCGAGGACAAGACCGACCCAGCCAACGCTGTGGACAAACTGGCCGAGGACATGGGCGAATCAACCGACGCTGTGGACGAACTAGCCGAGGACATGGGCGAACCGAGCGACGCTGTGGAAGAACCAGCCGAGGACATGGCCGAATCAACCGACGCTGTGGACGAACTAGCCGAGGACATGGAAGAACCAGCCGACGCTGTTGGAGAACTGGCCGAGGACATGGAAGAACCGACCGACGCTATGGAAGAACCAGCCGAGGACATGGGCGAGCCAGCCGACTCTGTGGGCGAACTGGCCGGGGACATGGCCGAACCGACCGACGCTATGGAAGAACCAGCCGAGGACATGGGCGACCCAGCCGACGCTGTGGAAGAACCAGCCGAGGACATGGCCGACCCAGCCGACGCTATGGGTGAACTGGCCGAGGACATTGGCGACCCAGCCAACGCAGTAGAAGAACTGGCCGAGGACATGGGCGACCCAGCCGACGCTGTTGGTGAACTGGCCGAGGACAAGGCCGAACCGACCGACGCTGTGGAAGAACAGACCGAGGACATGGCCGACCCAGCCGACGCTGTTGGTGAACTGGCCGAGGACATTGGCGAACCGAGCGACGCTGTGGACGAACTGGCCGAGGACATGGCCGACCCAGCCAACGCTGTGGAAGAACCTCTCGAAGAACTGGAAGAACTCGCTGAAGCAGACGAATATGATGAACTTGACAGCGAATTTGAAGAATTTGAAGATTTCGAGCAGACTGAAAGCCTTGAAACCCTTGAACCAGCCGAAAACAAACCCGGTCTCTTGAAAAAAACTGCCGAACTAGTCCCTGCAATTGAAAATGCTTTTAAAGACAGCAATGCCGCAGAAGAAAATCATGATTTGCTGAAACTTTTTGAAACCCTGCTGAATTTAAGTGAATTTCTTCCCCAGGAGAAAAAGGCATTATTTAAGGCAAGCAAAAACCGCATTCAGCTTGAATTTGTAATTTCCCGTCTGGCAGGCCGTCCGGGGCTTTTAGCAGCTGCTCAGGAACTTCGCAAAACCTCTCCTATTTCTCTTGAAAGCCATGAAGAAACTGCCGCCGTTGAATTGTCAGGCCAGGATTTGACCAATGCCGTTCTAGACATGATTGCCAGACTATCTGCAAATGTAAAGGACGCCAGTCTGAGTTCTGCATTGGACAGATTTTGCAGCGAAGCCCGCAATGCCGTAAATGAAGAACCTGCATTCAATGATGCTGATGATAATTCTTTAAATCTGATGGATTCAATGTTCTAGAAGTCTATTTTTTTTTATTATGGGCGGCTTTTTGGTTGGTTCGGCAAGCTCACCAACCAAAAACCAAGCTGTCCAGCATTCCGCTTCCGCTCCAGCCTCCGCACTCGTCGCTGCGCTCCTCGCTTGCGTGGGCCGGCTTCGCCGTGCTTCCCATCTTTGCCGCGACAAAGGAGCGGAAAGGCGTGCGCAAGAGCGCACAATTAAATCGGAGAGTTTGCGCAGCAAACTCTAGAAATGCCGGCTTTCAGCTGAAAAATTTAAAATTTGTTTTTTAATCTTGCTAAAATTTATGAAATTATGAATGTTTTTTGCTGGAATTAAAAAAAATAATATGTTATAATTTTAGTTTACTAAAACAGCATAGTTTTTTTATTAAAAAGTTTACTTCAACATGCTTTTAAAAGTTTTTTCAACAGGTGATATTTCGATTTTAAAAGCTGGTATTTTAAAAAGTAGAGGTTCACGTGAAAGACCGTTATAAGTTTTTTCAAAGAATAGGCAAGACTCCTATTATCCCGATTTCTGCAAAAATTCTTGCAATTTTCATTACCCTTATTCTGCTGTCAAATTTTATGACGAATTTTATGTCACTGCAACTTTCGCAGAAACAGATTGTAAATTTGACAAATACAATTTTGATTGACCGTTTGAAAGAATTGTACACTAATGCCGGCAATCAGTTTCAACTGGCTTCTTTTTCTGGAAATGAAGAAGAAGCAGTAAAAGCCTTGAAAAGCTGTGCCAGAAAAGGATTTTCTCTTCCAAACAGCCTGGCTTTCGCCATAAAAAGAAACGGCAGCATGCTTTTTTTTGAACGGGGAGAAAATCTTCCAGAATGGGACTCCTGGAATGGAAAAGGTGAAATGCTTTCTTTTTTGAATGAAAACTTTGATTCCGAATTTTTTGAAGGTTCCGTAAAATTTGACACACCCGCAGGTGAATATTTTGGAGTGTATAAATATCAGGATAACTGGGACTGCTATCTTGTACGTGCTGAACTGCGCTCAGATACTCAGGAAGATACTTTCAGAGTTTTGCGACTAATTGTCTGCGTGATTTTAGTACTGACTTTTTCATTTCTGATTGTGGGAATTTTGGTTTTTAAGCATCTGTTTGCAAACCTCAGGAAGATAAACGAGAGCCTCTACGCAATGCAGGCTGCTTCCCGTCTTTCTATTATAGACTTGAAAGGCGCACCAAATGACGACATTACTTATCTTGCCGCTTCATTTAATTCCCTTTCGTCTACAATAAACAACCTTTTGGGAATTTTCCAGAAATTTGTTCCAAAGGATGTTGTTTCAAAGGCTTATTCAGAACATACGGTTGCCCTTGAAGGTCGCCAGAAAAATCTTTCGGTATTGTTTTCTGACATAAAAGGCTTTACGTACAGAACGGAAACGCTCGGAAATGAAATAATTGATGTCTTAAACGTTCATTATAACCGCGTAATTCATGAAGTCCACTCTCATGACGGTATAATCGGCTCGATTATTGGAGATGCAGTTCTTGCAGTATTTGGAGTTCAGCATCACCAGCCTGAAAAATCAAAGCTTGCAATCGAAACTGCATGGGAAATTACAAATGTTACCGCAGCTTTGCGCAAAAAAATGATTGAACGCCGTGCAGAAATTGAACAGACTCGTAATCTTACAGAAGCAGAAGAGCGTGTATTTAAGGCAGTCCTTTTGGACGTCGGTGTAGGAATTGACGGTGGAACGGTTTTTTACGGAAATATAGGTTCTGATGAACACATGACTAATACTGTAATCGGGGATAATGTAAATTCGGCATCCAGACTTGAAGGGCTTACCAGAGTTTACCATCTGCCTGTGATAGTTTCTGATTTTATCCGCAATGAAACGCTTGAAAAGACATCCCGTTATCATTTTTATGAAATAGACACGGTTTTCGTAAAAGGAAAAACCCAGGGTATGAAAATTTTCTTTCCTTATGATTCTTTCAGTGGAGATGAGGAACTTGAGGGAAAATTCCAGATATTTGAACACGGATTGCGTTCTTATTACGATGGAGACTGGTCTGCAGCACGCAGATTATTTAAGGATAGTGGCCTTGATGTTGCTCAGGTTTTTCTTGAAAGAATCGGCCTGAAAAATGCCCCTGCAGATTGGAGTGGAATATGGACAATGACAACAAAGTAGCTGAAAACGACAGCCTGAATGTAAAATCCAGGGATTCTGTGCGTCTGTTTTTGAAAGATGAACTGATTCCTCTTGAAAAAAATCACAAGGCAAAAAGTTCGTACGATTTGGTCAAAGAGTATGCCCTTACCCGAAAAAACAGAAGCTATTTTATCTGGGGAATGATGCTGTTCTGTGTAGTTTCAGTTGCTTCAATTACATTTGCTGTTATCACTACTCTTGACCGGCAGAATAAAAAAATTGAAATAAATCCGAATGTATTCAATGATTTGGACATGAGCAACTTTCTTGGAACCCGCTCGCATATTGAAATGCAAAAAATCATTTCTGAGAATACCTTGAATCAGCTTGTAAAGGAACGCGACTATGAAAAGTCTTTGGCTGCGAATCGCAGGGATGCCGGACTTCAGTTGGTGAGTGCTTTACGGGCAGAAGATGCAGACACCCGAAGAAAGAAAATTCTTGCTGATTATTCAAAAGAAATGGCAAAAATTTCAGCTGAATTTGATGAGAAGATTTCTGCTGCAGAAAAAAAACTTAAAATGAATGAAGAAGCTCTCCTTCAGCTTGATTCTTCTCAAAAGGATTCTGTTGACATTTACGATTTTTCAAATATGGTAAAGATGCATGAGCGTTCGTACATCGTAAATTCTTTCCAAAAAACTGTTTCTGAACTTCAAAATCAGCTTTCACAGGAACGAGTTCAGTTTTATTCAGAGCAGAAAAAGGCCGTTTCCACTTTAGCGAACAAATATCATAAAACTGTAGACTCGCTTGACCCGATTTTAAAAGATGACGAAGCTGAATCGATTATAGCAAATGCCGAAAAATCTGGATCGCAAAAAATTCATGTAATGGATTTTCTGAAATCGCTCCCGCAAAATATTCTTACAGCAGATTTTGTACGCGGAATGAAATCAGCTGAAAAACTTTTTGAAGATTATGACTACATACACGGAAAAGTTGAAAACATTCCTCAGAAAAATTCAATTCAGAAATATAAAAAAACAGAAGGAAACATAATCAACTCTATTGCCAGTGAAATAAGTTCGGCTTTTTCGTCGCAGATACATAGCCTGAATAATATCCGCATTGGGCTTGAGAACGAAAAATCCCAGCTTTTGGCTGAAAAACAGGAATTAATA
Source organism: Treponema sp. (assembly GCA_016296655.1). GTDB lineage: Bacteria > Spirochaetota > Spirochaetia > Treponematales > Treponemataceae > Treponema_D. Next base: position 5,176 of record JAEDIW010000053.1, read on the forward strand.
GGCGAAAAACAGCGTATTCAGGCTGAAAAACAGGAAATTTTTGTAAAAAATGCAAGCCTTGAAGAAAAAATTAACGAAATGAACAGAGAATATGAGGTTCTGGAAAATGTCTATGAAGGTGTTTCCGGCAACCTGCAGATGTTTGAAAACTGGTTTGAATCTCAGGCAAAAATTGATTCGGTTTCTGGGTATATTCTGGATAAATCTTCAGTTGAAAAAGTCAAGATTTTTGTTGTAAAAGATTTGCGAGAGCAACTTTTTGAAAACGCTCAGATGATGGAAGTTGTGGTAAATCATGGAAAGCGCAAAAAGGTTTCTGCAGGCAGGATTTTCTGTGAAGATGGTGTATGTTATTTTACTGCAGACGATTTTTCTACAATTGAGAAAATTTCAAATGGTGACCGAATTTTAACAGTAGATTTGAGTAATTAATGAACGGGGCTGTCTAATAAGTCCTGTCATGCTGAATTCATTTCAGTATCTGCAATGTTTATAGCAATGACCCTGTGAACTTTACTTTCAGAGCAGCCCCATTTTGCAATTTTTCCGTCAGTCGATTCTTATGATTCTTGAATGTGTCAGCACTTCTGGACCTTTTTCAGTAATAAGAACATCATTTTCCAGCCGTGTGCCGCCTGTTTCTGCATCGTAAAGCCCTGGCTCAAGGGTTACAACCATGCCTGGCAAAAAAAGATTTTCTGAACTGGCTGCTGCGCGAACAAAGGGTGCTTCATGAATTTCAAGCCCTATTCCATGTCCCAGTGAATGAGGCATACTGCGTTTTTCGGCGGCAAAAATTTCTGCTGCTTTTTTTGCAGCTTCTGCAAGCGGAACGTTTTTTTCGTAAAGTTTAAGGCATTCACTGTATGCTTTTTGAACCAGTTCCAGCTGTTTTTCCTGGGCTTCGGTCAGTTTGCCTTTTGCAATGGTTAAAGTTACATCGCTTGTGTAGCCGTTGCAGACTACGCCAAAATCAAGGATGGAAAGTCCGTCTGCTGGCCAGCTCTGATTTGTGTAGTTTGGAAAACAGTGGATTGCAAAACTGCGTCCAGGTCCTGCTGCAAGAGTGTCAAAGCCTGTTTTTTCACAGCCATCCTTGCGGAGTTCTTTTTCGATTAGCAGGGCGACATCAGTTTCTGTTTTTATTTCTCCGGAACGCACTTTTTCTTCAATTAAGTCGATAATTCTGTCTGTAACTTTTGCAGCTTGTCTGATTGAAGCAATTTCCATTTCGTCTTTTACCGCTCTCTGCATTTCCGCAAAATTATGCAGACTCTGTTTCCGGCATCTTACATCCCAGCCTGAAAGTGCATCGACATATTGCAGAAAATCTGGGTAGCTTGTAACTTCCGGCAGTTCAAAAGTCTGCTTGCCTTCAATTTTTGCATAATTTGCAATGGCTTTTACAGCTCGGATATGAGAGTTTTCATAGCGTGAATATGGAATGATTTTGCCGACATTTGCCATTTTTTTTGCAAGGTTTTCGTCCCATGCAACCAGAAATGAAGTTTCATCTGAAAACAAAATGAACAGCGCATCGTTTGGATGGCCTGTATAATATCTGACAGACGGATCACGGCAACCATCTTTGTCTTCAAAAAGAATTGCCGCAACTCCCTGATTTTTCATTTGTAGGGCAAGCTTTCTGCGCCTGTTTTTGTAGATTTTAGAAAGATTTTCGTTATTTTCCTGTGTTTCGTTCAATTTTTTGCGCCTCTGTTTTTCAATTTTTTTATTATCTGCATTGTAACAGAATCTTTTGTCAGAACAAGCAGAATTATTCCTGTAATTCCAAAAATGCATGAAGTAATGGCAACTGGCAGACCGAATTCAATAATCCGGCTGTGTCCTGCAAAAAAGCTGTTCAGTACAGGCAATGCAAAATGAACAGGAACAATGGCTGCTATAGAAAAAAGAATAATTTTTGCAAGATATGCTGCAGACGATGTAATGACCTTTGATACGCTTACGGTTTTTGTTCCATTCAGAAATGCAAACAGAAAAACAGTGTTTGCAAAACTTGCAGTTGTAAGGGCAAGCGCAATGCCTCCGCCTTTCAGCGGTTTTACAAGCAGCATGGCAAGTACTATGTTGAATGCAAAACCGTAAATGCCTGCCAGTGTCGGCTTTTTTGTGTTGCCCTGTGCATAAAATACCGGTGCAATGATTCTGTTAAGGGCTATAAAGCACAAACCTGCAACATGCCAGCGGAAAGCTTCCAGGGTAAGCTGAACAGACTCCTGAGTAAAGCGGTTATTTTTGTAAACCAGAGAAATGATTTCCCGTCCGGTTGCCAGCGAATAAAAAGTTACAGGCACTGTAATCAGCATGATGATTTTTATAGCCTGTTCCAGCATATCAGAAAATTCCTGCCATTTTTTATTTTTTGCCAGAGCTGATAAATCAGGCAGAATTACCGTTCCTATCGAAACTGCAAAAATTCCAAGAATCAGTTCCTGCAGCCGCAGTGAATATTGAAGGCTTGAAACAATTCCTGTTCCTGCTTTGCCTGCCAGAGCCGTGGAAACTACGTCATTGAGCTGGTAGGCTGCCATTCCAATAATGGTTGGAGCAATTAAAGACATGACTTTGAGTGTACCTGGATTTGTGAAAGCCTTTTTGATTGTTGCAGGGTAGATTTTCCAGCCGGTTTTTAAAACAAACGGCAGCTGGAATAAAGCCTGAACGCATCCGCCTGCAATTACACCGACAGCCATTGCCCGTGCAGGATTTGCCATTTTTGGGGCAAGAATGTAAGTTCCGCTGATTACGCAGAGATTGAATAAAACCGGCGTAAATCCTGACGGAGAAAAAACATTCATGCCGTTGAGAATCCCCTGAAAAAAGGCTGCAACTGAAATTACGAACAGATATGGAAACATAATTCGTGTAAGCACTGATGTTTCAGCCAAAATGGCAGAATCGCCTTTCTTGAAAAAAAACTGAACCAAAGTCGGTGTAAAAATAATTCCAAGAATTACAAAAACAGCGGTCAGAAAAGAAACCAGAGTAAATGTTGCTGCAATAAAATCCTGTGTTTTTTTGCGGCTTTCCTCACCTTCCTCCACATATCCTCGAAACGTCGGGATAAAAGCTACGGAAATACTGTTTTCAGCAAACAGCCGCCGAAAAAGGTTTGGAATCAAAAATGCAATTCCAAAGGCATCTGCATAGGCGCTGGTTCCCAAAAATTCGGCTTTTGTCCTTTCTCGTACCAGCCCAAGAATCCTTGATGCAAGAATCAGAAAAGAAAGTTTTATCCCTGAAGATGTCAGAGAACTTTTTTGTTTATTTGACATAAGCCTAGAATAAAGAAGATAAATCTTTTTTGCAATGACATATTTTTTTATGCTGCAGTCCGGGATTTAGCCGGTATAACCAGAATTTTTGATTTTTTTTCAAATTTTTTGATTTTTCTTGCAACCTATTTTAACAAATCGTGTCTAACAATATGTGAAGACTGTATTATAGAGTATTTTTTGTCTTCTTAAAGAATTTTACCCGCGAGGTTTTTTAATGAATTTTTACAAGGATTATGTTGAAAATGGAAAAGAATATTCTGATTATGAAGATTTTAAAGAGAATTTCAAAATAAAAGTTCCTGAAAATTTTAATTTTGCCTATGATATTGTTGATCGCTATGCAGAACTTGAACCTGCAAAGCGTGCAATGGTTTGGTGCGACGACAATGGAGAGGAACATTTCTTTACTTTTAAAGATTTTGCAGAAAAATCAAATCAAACAGCAAATTTCCTTATAAAACATGGTATAAAAAAAGGCGATACTGTTCTTTTGATTTTGCGCCGCCGTTACGAATTCTGGTATTTTATTCTTGCTCTCCATAAAATCGGTGCAATTGCGGTTCCTGCAACAAATCAGCTTCTGTCAAAAGACATTGAATTCCGTGCAAATGCAGCCAGCATAAAAATGGTTGTTTCCTATCAGGATTCGCTTGTACAGCAGCGCATTGAAGAGGCTATGCCGGCTTCTCCAAGTGTAAAGGAACTTGTAACAGTTGGCAGCCACAGAGACGGCTGGGTAGATTTCTATTCTGAAATGGAAAATATTTCTACTGATTTTGTACGTCCTGCAGGTGATGCTGCCACACAGAATTCTGATACAATGCTGCTTTACTTTACATCTGGTACAAGTGGCAACCCAAAAATGGTTCAGCATAACTTTGCATATCCGTTGGGACATATTGTAACTGCAAAATACTGGCAGAATGTAATTGACGGCGGCCTGCATTTTACCGTTGCAGAAACTGGCTGGGCAAAGGCTGTATGGGGAAAACTTTACGGTCAGTGGATTTGCGGTTCTGCCGTAATGGTCTACGATATGAATTCTTTTTCACCTTCAAAGACAATTGATGTAATTTCAAGGTATAAAGTAACTACATTCTGCGCACCTCCAACAACCTACCGCTTTCTTGTGAAGGTTGATGCAAAAAAATATGATCTTTCGGCTTTGAAATACGTAGTTACAGCAGGGGAAGCTCTTACACCTGAACTTTTTGAGTCTGTTTACAAATATACAGGCCTGAAAATGTTTGAAGCTTTCGGACAGACAGAAGCTACTGTCATGATTGGAAATTTCCCTGGCATGACGCCAAAGCCTGGTTCTATGGGAAAGCCTGCTCCAGGATATGATATAGAAATTGTCCGCCCGGACGGAACAAAGTGTGAACCGAACGAAGAAGGTTCCATCATCATTCATCTTGACAGAAACCGCCCTGTCGGCCTTTTTTCAGGCTACTACAAAAATGAAGAACTCACTGCAAAAGCTTTTGAAAATGGAGTCTACAATACCGGCGATGTTGCAAAATATGATGAAGAAGGTTACTTCTGGTTCATCGGTCGCAATGATGACATCATAAAAACAGCCGGCTACCGCGTAAGTCCGTTTGAAATTGAAAGCACTCTTCTGCTTCATCCTGCAGTTCTGGAATGTGCCGTTACAGGAATCCCAGATGAAAAGCGCGGACAGGCCATAAAGGCAACAATCGTTTTAAACAAAGGCTTTGAACCAGGTAAGGAACTCAAGCTTGATATTTTTGACTTTATCAAAAACAAGATTGCAACTTACAAACATCCTCGTATAATCGAATTTGTTGACCAGCTGCCAAAAACCATCTCCGGCAAAATCCGCCGCGTAGAGATTCGCAGCCAGGACTGCAAATAAAATTACAGGCGAAAGATGAACAGATGCCGGCTTATGCATAATTTGCAAGACCGGCATTTTTTTTGTCTTTATGTCGTTTCCCTGCCATGAGCGATTTCAACGATAGCTTCTGATTTATTGCGAAAAAAATGGAGGAGCCTGAAAAATAATTACAGGGATTTTCAGTGATTTTTCTTAAATCATCGTGTAAAATGACAGCCGGTAAAGGTGGTTTTATGCAGACTGAAAATTTATTTGAGCTGACTTACATTCTTCTTGAAAAAAAACAGGTTACGGCAAAGGAACTTGCTACGCATTTTGGAATCAGTCAGCGAACCGTTTACCGTTGGGTTGAAGCGTTGAGTCTTGCTGGTGTGCCTGTGTTTGCGACTAAAGGCAAAGGCGGCGGCATAGGAATTTCTGAAAATTACGCACTTGATAAAACTGTTTTTACAGAGGAAGAAAAACTTGAACTTTTGAGCAGTGTGCAGGCTTTTCAGGCTTTGACAGGCAGCAAATCTTCCAGTGTTTCCAAGTTAAAGTCATTTACAGGAGCAAACGGCGACTGGATTGAAATAGATTTTGGACCCTGGAACCCCAAAGGCGATGAAATACGCGGTTTATTTAACCAGATAAGAACAGCTGTTCTTTCAGGAAAAAAGGTCAGGTTCGATTATTTTTCGCCTAAAGGTGAAACTGAAAAACGTCTTGTGCAGCCGTGGAAAATAGTTTTTAAAGGGCAGTCCTGGTATTTAAAAGGTTTCTGCGAAAAACAAAAGGATGTAAGGTTTTTTAAATTGAGCCGAATCTGGCATCTTGAAATTCTTTCTGCAAAAAATTCAGTCTTTGAGCAGGAGTTTTTTAAGAAGAAGCAGAAATTGCACGGTGATGAAAGCACTGACTATGGCGGATATATGGAAGAAAATGTGCCAAAACTGGAAATTCTTCTTGCCGTAAGTGAAAAGGCTCTATTTAAAATCATGGATGAATTCAAAATTCTGAAAATTGAATCATACGGACTACAAGAATCATATCGGCAGGATGCTCACAGAAATCCAAAAAATTGTGAAATGTTTGACTCTGGTGACAAAAAACTGATTACGGTTCTCATGCCGGAGATGCCTTGGATTATAAATTATATTCTGGGGTTTGGAACAATGGTTGAAGTTATTGCACCTGAAAAAATAAAATCAGCCTTGAACAAAGAAATCCTCAGCCTTTTTAGACGAATTGAATAATCTTATATGTGAAAGGATGAATCTTGTAAGTTTTATTTTGAAAGCAAAAAACAAAAAATCAAAGAATCATTCACGAATTTATAAAAAAATGCAGAAATATAACAATAAATTTTTGAAAAATTTGCACTTATTGTATTATTCTTATTTGTATGAAGAAAATTTGTTTTGTTGCATTGTTCTTTTTGTCGGGTTTTGTCTTTGCATCCTATGCAGCTGATGAAAAACTTTTGCTTTCTGTGGATGATGCCGTAAAACTTGCCAAAGAAAACAATATTTCCCTAAAGCGTAGTGAAATAAATCTGAATGCAGTCCTGCGTTCAAAAAATCATTCCTGGAATTCTGTCAGTCCAACTCTGTCGCTTGGTGCGTCCTCTTCTGTGCCCCTGGATTTTCTGACCTCTGGCGATCAGGAGTCAAAATATGATGCAAGTGCCGGAGTGAGTGCTTCTCTTTCCCTTAATCTTACTGCAAACCTTTACAGCCAGATTATTTCTGCAAAAAATTCTTATGAACAGCAGAAAGTAAGTTTTGAAGATGCTGTGCGCTCGATAGAACTGACCGTCCGCCAGACTTTTTTTGGACTGCTGTACGAAAAGGAAAACATCAAGCTTCAAAAGCAGAATCTTGAAATTGCAAGAATTCAGTTTGAAAACAACCGTACAAAATACAATTCAGGGCGTTTAAGCGAAGTTGATGCTTTAAGTGCTGAAGTAAATTACAAGTCGAAAATTCCGACTGTTGAAAATGCCGTTACAGTTTATGAAAATGACCTGGATTCTTTCAAGCAGGTTCTTGCCCTGCCTCCTGAAAAGGAAATTGAACTGACAGGTTCTTTGGACGATATGCTTTTTCTTGAAGAAATTTCCGTTGATAAAGAAAATATAAACTCCTCTGCTATAAGGGCTCTGGAACTGAAGATTGAGGCTGCAGAAAATTCTGTGCTTGATAAAAGGTTTTCTGCGTATGCCCCTGTTCTGCGCGCTGATGTGAGCTGGAAAAATCAGTACTGGTATCTTGGCGGAACTGAACAGTATGAAGATGCAAAGGCCAGCAAATCTGCTTCTGCAAGCCTGAGCGTTTCAATTCCTTTGGACGGGATTCTGCCCTGGTCTAGTAAAAATGATGCTGTTGACAGTGCAAAAGAAACTTTAAAGGATTTGCATCTGCAGCTGGAAAATCAAAAAATAGATGTAATGCGCAGCGTAGATTCTGAACTTCGTTCCATAAAGCAAAGACAGAGTGCCATAAAATACAGCCAGGCCAATATTGCGCTTGCTCAGAAAAATTATGACATGATTCAGGAAGCTTACAACCGTGGAGCAAAAGATCTGCTTGCCTTGCAGAATGCGAACAACACATTGCTGACAGCTCAGGTAAGTTTGAACAGCGAAATTCTTGCACTGACAAAATCGATTTTGAAATTAGAAGAAATTATTGGAGTTGATTTTTGTACTTTGACAAAATGACATTGAGGTTTAGGAAAAATCAGATTCTGCAATGATTTTCTGAATTGCAGGCAATTTATAGAAAATATATGGGAGTAGAAATTTATGGAAATAAAGAAAAAAAGAAATGGTAAGGCATTTTTTGCAGGCTTTGCCGTAATTGCTGCATCCGCTGCGGTAATATTTTTTGCATATAAAGGCGCTTCGGTAAAGGCTCCTGGTGCTGCTGGACCTGGCGGAAGACGCAGTGGAGCTGGTTCTGCGGTTTCTGTAAAAACCATGGTTGCTAAAGTTACGACTTTGCACGGCTATATTGCAACAAACGGTGAAATTGAAAGCCAGAATTCTGTTTCAGCTTTTCCTGATATGGGCGGCAAAGTCATGTCAACGAGCATAATGCTTGGCTCTGAAGTAAAAAAAGGGCAGGTGATTGCTTATGTTGACCCTAGCGAGCCTGGAACTACTTTCCGTTCAAGTCCTGTTTATGCGCCTATAAGCGGTTCTGTAATTTCAAGGCCTCTGGAAAACGGCACAAAGGTTTCTACAAGTACGGCGGTTGCCATTATCGGTGACATAAAAAACCTTCAGGTCTCGGCAAATGTTCCTGAACGCTATGTTGCCGTGCTGAAAAAAGGCCTGAAAGCTATTGTAAATGTTGAAGCCTATCCTGGTGTGAATTTTCCTGCAACGGTCAGCCGTGTAAGTCCTGTAGTTGATTCTGCAAGCAGAACGAAGGAAATTATCCTTGTGTTTGACAGACGGGACAGCCGGATAAATGCTGGAATGTTTGCAAAAGTTACTTTATATACGGAAGATTATAAAGATGCTGTTGTAATGCCGTCTGATGCGGTTGTTCAAAACGGTGAAAACTATTTTGCCTACGTTGTCAATGAAGATTCCAAAGTTTCAAAGCGTAAGATAACTTTGGGCAATGCTGTTGACGGCCTTGTCCAGATTCTTGAGGGGGTAAAGCCTGAAGAGATTATTGTAATTCAGGGACAGACTTCTCTTGCAGATGGTTCGCTTGTAAAAGACATTTCTGGCAATGTAAAGTCTGCTGAAGGAAAAGATTCTGCTGGCGGTCCAAATCCTGATTTTAATGGAACAAAGCCTTCTGCTGCAAAGACAGGTGGAAAAGTCAGCGGAGCTGGAAAAACTTCTGTAAATGCAAAATAAATTTTGCAAGACGGGTCTTAGGGCAGAGCAGCTTTGCTGCGTAGCCCTAGACAATATGTAGTGCCATCCAGTTTGTAAAAACGTGGATTTAGCGTCA
>JAEDIW010000129.1 GCA_016296655.1 Treponema sp.
AAAAGACATAACATATCAAGAAACTGTAAATGCTGTAAAAGAGGTAATTCATGAAATTCAATTTTAAAATACAAAAATACCAAACAGAAGCTAAAGATAATTTTATCCAATTTCATTTAGATAAATATATTGTTTTATACAATTAAAAAAAGGAAGTTGTATAATGGTACTGTATCAAATGAAGATGCCAGACTTTGGTACATGAAGGACGCTTCTGACAGAAAAGTTCTCTAGGAGTGGTGTAGATGAGTTACGAGCCGCCGTTTAAAATAACATCTCAAATAATAGATTTAATCTCTCAAATTTCAGAAGCGGTTGGAGAAATCAATTCTCTTGAAAATAATCCTCGTCATCTGGAATTGAGAAAAGAAAACCGAATCAAGACTATTCATTCCTCTCTGGCAATCGAAAATAATTCTTTAAGCATTGAACAGATAACTGCAATCATCGAAGGAAAACTAGTTTTAGGAAATCCAAATGAAATTCAGGAAGTAAAGAATGCACTTCAGGCTTACGAACTTCTTTTGACTTTAAATCCTTATGAAGAAAAAGATTTATTAAAAGCTCATAAATTGATGATGAGCGATTTGGTTGAACGAAACGGAAAATACAGAAATGACGGAGTTGGAGTTTTTGATGGAAAACAGGTGGTGCATTTAGCTCCCCCAGCTGATAGAGTTCCTTTTTTAATGGCGGATTTATTCCAGTGGCTAAAAAACAGCGATGTTCATCCTTTAATAAAAAGCTGTGTTTTTCATTATGAATTTGAGTTTATCCATCCATTCCAGGACGGAAACGGAAGAATGGGAAGGCTCTGGCAGACTGTAATTCTAAAAGACTGGAAAAGTGTTTTTGCATGGCTTCCAATCGAAACTTTGATAAAGGAAAATCAGGAAGAATATTATAAAGCCTTAAATTCAAGTGATTCAAATGCAGACAGCACAAATTTCATTGTTTTTATGTTGCAGACAATCCTTAACACTATTAAAGAAATTCTTGAAACAGAAAAAAAGATTACTCCAAAGATAAATGTAAAGATAACTGCAAATCAAAAGAAAATCCTGGAAGCAATAAAACAAAATCCTTTTGTAACTCAGGAAGAACTTTCACAAATCGTTGGAATTGCAAAACTGAACATAAACAAAAATATGAAAAAGCTTCAGGAACAAGGGATTATCGAAAGAGTTGGTGCCGACAAAAACGGCAAATGGATAATTAAATAAGAGGAATAAATGAACAAAGAACTTTCAATCCGTTCCAGTGCGGCGGAATTTTTGATATTTGAAACTCAGGCAAAAGAAGACTCTATTGAAGTCAGGTATGAAGACAATACTTTGTGGCTTACTCAAAAAATGATGGCTCAGCTTTTTTCAGTTGAGTCCAATACTATTACTTATCATTTGCAGGATTTGTTTAGAAGTAAAGAAATTACAGAAGATTCAACTACTCGAAAATTTCGAGTAGTTCAAACGGAAGGAAATCGTCAGGTAACTCGTGAAATTCTTCATTACAATCTGGAAGCAATTATTTCTGTTGGCTATCGGGTAAATTCTATCAAGGCAACTCAATTCCGCCGCTGGGCAACTGGAATTTTGCAGCAGTATGCAATTAAAGGTTATGTTCTTGATAAAAAGCGCATGGAAAATGGTAGTTTTCTGGGCGAAGATTACTTTGAAGAGCTTCTTGAAGAAATCCGGGAAATTCGTCTTAGCGAAAGGCGATTTTATCAGAAAATTACGGATATTTATTCAACGGCAATGGATTACGATAAAGATTCACCTATTACAAAAGAGTTCTTTTCTAAAGTTCAGAATAAACTTCATTTTGCAGTCAGTCATCAGACAGCGGCTGAAATCGTATATGACCGGGCAGACCATACAAAACAGAATATGGGACTGACAACTTGGAAAAATGCTCCAAACGGAAAAATCATTAAAAGCGATGTGAGCGTTGCAAAAAATTATCTTTCAAAAGAAGAAATAGATGATTTGGAACACATTGTAAGTGCTTTTTTGGATATAGCCGAAAATCGTGCAAAACGGAAAATCCCTATGACTATGGAAGACTGGGCAAGTCGAATAGATAAATTCCTTTTGGCAGATGACAGAGATATTCTTGAAAATGCAGGTAACATATCTGCGGAGATTGCCAAAGAGAAGGCAGAAAGTGAATTTGAAATGTATCGTGTTATTCAGGACAGGACATTTAAAAGCGATTTTGATTTGTTTTCAGAAGAAATTGAAAAACTGGAGAAAAAGTAAAAATGAAATTCAATTTTAAGATACAAAAATATCAAACAGAAGCTGTTTATGCTCTTGTAAAATGTTTTGAAGGTCAGCAGTTTGCAGATAAAGTTCAATATTTACGCGACAACGGAATTATGCCGCAGGTTCAAAAAATTGAGATAGCACAGAACGCTTTGTTTGATGAGGCGGCGTTACTTGCCTCTAATCCGAGTGAAAATTTTGACGAAGAACTTGAACAGGCAGACAACGGTTACCGCAATGCAGATTTGATTCTTGGCGAAAAGGAACTTCTGGAAAACATTCATAAGATTCAGGACGCAAATTTCATTATCCGCACAAATGAAGTAAAACGTACTGCAGGAGTCCCAAGTTTTGATATTGAAATGGAAACTGGAACCGGTAAGACTTATGTTTATACCAAAACAATGTATGAATTAAACAAGGCTTATGGCTGGAGTAAATTTATGATTGTAGTTCCTTCAGTTGCTATTCGTGAAGGAATTTACAAAAGCCTTGAATATACACAAGACCATTTTATGCAGCAGTATGGTAAGAAAATTCGCTTTTTTATTTACAATTCTAAACGCTTGAATATGATTGACCAGTTTTCTGCCAGTAGCGATATAAATGTAATGATTATCA
>JAEDIW010000054.1 GCA_016296655.1 Treponema sp.
GATTATTCCCCATTTTTACACCTCCGTGGGTGTCCTGATTTATGGGGTCAGTTCACCTCGTCCAATAAAAAAATAGAAGAAATTTTAAAAACTCTTGGCTAGAAATAGAGTACAGTTCTTATTCAGGCAGGCTTTGCCTGTGCGGAAAGTTGAATACACTGAACGAATTTCATAAAGCCTTGCTGTTGAACTAAATTCGCCTGACAATACTTTTCAGAGTGATTATTTGTTCATTTTGCCTGAAATTCCGACGGTGACAGTCCTATGATTTTTTTGAATGTATAGCTGAAATAGGCAAAATCCCTGTAGCCTACGGCTTCGGCTACTTCTCCAACCCTATTCCTGCAGTCCTTGAGCATTTCAATGGCTTTATGCATTCTGTATTTTGTAAGGTAATCTGCAATTGTGCACCCTGTTACATTCTTAAAAGTATGGCTCAAATGACCCTTACTCAACTTGAGGGCTTCTGCAATCGTAAGAATTGTTGTATTTGAGTCTGAATAATGGTCTGCAATGTATTCGACAGTTGCCGTTACATATTTACTCTGTCTGCCAGCCTTGCATACGTTTTCAATTCCCGCAGAAAGTTCATTTTCTGCAGGGCTGCCCTCTTCTTCCCCATCTGCAGGCTTCTTTAAATTCAGCGTAATTTTTTTTATGACATTTTCAAGTTCTTCATCATGGAACGGCTTCAAAAGATAGTCAACAGCGCCGAGCTTGACAGCCTGCTGTGCGTATAAAAAATCACTATATGCCGTAAGAATAACAGCCTTTACCTGATTGCCTTCTTGACGGAGCTGAGTCAGCATTTCAATGCCTGTCATATAAGGCATTTTTATGTCAATTATTATGATGTCAGGCTTTACCTGCCTGATAAGTTCAAGGCCAGCCTTTCCGTCTGCTGCTTCACCTGCAATAACACAACCAAGAGCAGCCCAGTCAATCGTCAGCACAATACCCTTGCGAACAAATTCTTCATCTTCAACAACAACAATCTTAAGCATTTATTTTTCAACCTTTGGAATAATTATCCGTATGCATGTTCCGTTTGTTTTCATAGGAATAAAATGCAACCCCGATTTTTGACCAAAATGCAGGCGCAGAATTGCATCAACATTATGCAAGCCCAAATGACCTTTTTTGCCACCATAATCAGCTTGATTTGCATTTCCAGCCTGCTTCAATTGTATATCATTTATTGATTTCTGGCTAATTCCTTTTCCGTCATCAGAAACAGTAATTACAACATTATCTGAAATTTCTTCAGCTTTTATGGTAATCACACCTTTGTTGACTTCTTCAAAGCCATGTATGATGGAATTTTCAACAAGAGGTTGAAGCATTAGCTTAGGAATCATAAAAGAACGTACATTGTCTTCAATTTCAAGATTCAAGACGAATTTGTCAGGGAACCTGATTTTTTGAATTTCAACATAACGCTCAAGCAGGTTCAGCTCTTCTTCCAAAGGTATGACATCATCGCCACTTATTGCAAAGCGCAGAATGTCGGCCAAATCTGTAGTAATTGTCGCAATCGTGTTGATTTTATTGATTTTCGCAATCCATTTTACAGTGTCCAGAGTGTTGTAAAGAAAATGGGGATTCAGCTGAGCCTGCATCATCCTGATTTTCGTACTGTTCAGATCCTTCTGCCTGTCAAGAATTTCATTCATATATTGCTTCAACTTTCTGACAGTCCGGTTAAAACGCCCGATAAGCTGGCCAAGTTCATCAATGCGGCGGGTTTTCAACTCAATGTCCAGATTGCCTTTTTCAACAAGAATCATGGCATTGTTCAAGTTCTGAATAGGTTCAAAAAAACTGCGGCTTATTACCGAAGCAGAAAATGCAAAAAGCAGAAAAATTATAAACAGGGTAATAAGCGCCGTTGAAACAAAAATCTTAAGCGTATTCATGCCGGCAGAAAACTGTCGATGCATCACAAAATAAAAGCCTGATTTTTCATGCCGGGCAATAAAGCATGAACCGTCGCTGGAAGTTTGCCTGACCGGATGCAAATTAAAAAACTGCTTTTTCAAGTAAGCAAGAAAATCTGCCTGGCTAGAAGATTGCGGTGCTGATGAAAAAATTATATTGAAATTCCTGTCTCCTACAAAAATTGAACTGCGGCTGTTGAATTTGCCTTCAAAAAGTTTGTCCAAATAATTTTTTGTAACTGAAATCACGGCAAATCCCAAAAGTTTTGACTCTTTCCGTACGGCCCAGCCTACTTGGAAAGCATATTCTTTAGACTCATTGAAAGAATCATTTTCAGGATTCGCAAGCCACACCGCTCCCCTGGAATTTCTTGCTAAATGCAGAATTCCCCAGTCTCTCTGCAGATTTTGCAAAGGCACATTATATAGAAAAAACCGTTTTGCGCTTGAGTAGATACATTTTCCGTCCGGGGTATAAAAGGCAAAATCCCCCTTATCCTGCAGAATTTCAATCTCAGAATTCAGATGAAAGGCAAGATTTTTGCGCTGGTCATTTTCAAAAATCCTGTATATTTTTTCATTATTTCCTACAGCCTTTGAAAAAGAATCCATCGAATCAAGAAAAGTTTCAAAGCTTGCCCGCAGGGAATTAAACTGTAACTGAACATTTACATCAGATTCATCTGCAAGAGCATTCTTAAATATGCAGGTTATAAGCGCAAAACTCAAAACCATCGGAAGAATTCCTGCCGCAAAAAAAACGGAAGCAAGTTTCTGCTTAAAAGAAAAATTCGAAAACCTTTTCATTTGGTACCGCCGGAAATCTTTTTAAGCCAGATTTGAAGAATTTCTGACTTGCTGTATGAAAAATTTTCAGCACCAGAGTCTTCATTCTGCGGATTCTGCAAGGATTTATTAACAAACCCGAACTCTTCTGAATTCAAGGTCATGTCAGTCCTGACAAACCGATATTTATACTGCTCATGCAGAAAATTCTGGGTTTCAGAGCTTTGCAAAAATGCTATAAAACGTTCAGCATTATCCTTGTAACGGCAGAATTTCATAATTGTACTTGCATTCACAATCACAGCCGCATTTTTCGGCAAAAAAAACTGCGTGGTAAAAGAATAATGGGAATTTATAAAAATCATGGCCTGATTTTCTGGCATGACAGTAAGTTTTGAAAACCCTTCAGCCACAGCTTCTGCTGCAGAATTAAAACTTCCGTAAACTTTTGAAAGCTTTTTTATCTGAAATTCCTGCTGGGACTTAAAAAGCGCATAAAGGCACAAAAAATTTTCAGTAGAAAAATAAGGATTTGCAAGCGAAATTTCGTCAATCTGCTTGAACTGAGACATAAGACTCCCGTCTTTTTCTGGAAAAAAATCAACGTTATACAAAAAACCTACCGGCGTTACAGAAAAAACCGCAAAATTCTTCTTGCCAAAAGGACGCGGCACTCTGGAATTATTTTTTATATGAGACGATGCAAATTTTTCAAACAAAGGAAAAGAATCCGGCAAAGTACATAAAAGAACATCACAATTTTTTGCAGCTTCCTGAGACTCACAGTCTTCGAGCAAAGCCCTAACCTGCTCGCTCTCACCGCAAAAAAGCTCAACCCAAATGCCTGTAATATTTTCAAATTCCTGAACAAGAAGCCCTGTCAAATTTTTGTCAATGCATGAAAATACAGTCAGCCTCTTGTTTTCCTCAGGAAAAAAACTATATTCGACCTGTTCCTTTTCTTTGCAGGCGGTAAAAACTGCTGCCACCATAAAAATAAGAAAACCACGACAAATTTTTTTCATACTTTCTATTATAAGTGAACCTTGAAATTTTGCAATTTTCGCAAATGCCATTCAGAACTTTTTTAGAATACGCCGCCTCAATGCGCGCAACGGATAAAACTTAGACTTCACCGTTTTTTAATTGATTACCTTTACACCTCTGGAATATCCATCACGAAAAGGGTTATAACCAAGTTTTTCAAAATAATCACAAAGATAGTCCCAGTCTTTTCCATTGTGGTTATTAGAATCTATGTTCGCACAACTCAATGCTGCATGACAAAGCTCATGAATAATCAGATTGTCTGGTATTTCGTATTTTGGATTATGAAGAATTAAATTATATCCCTCTTCTTCAAAGTATAAACAAGTCGCAGTTACATTTTCAAATCCTACATTGTCAATTAAATCTGCGTATTTTACTTTTCTTGTAATAGGAAAGTTTGTTTTTTCAAAAAGTTTTTCAAGCTTTTTTCCACGTTTTTCAAGGTCATTGTTATATTCAATGGTATGATTGGACTTATTCAGAATAATTTCCGTAGTAACACAAGTATCTGTATTATCTTCTTTAGAACTACATTGTTTAATACACGCCGTAAAAATGATAATGTCAATAATAAAAACTACAAAAAGAACTGTAAAAAGTTTTTTCATCTGTGTCCTCTCTTAGTTTTGATATTATAATTATACTTTATTTTACCCTGTAAACTTTTATATATAAATTTAGAATTTAACTCAAAATTTAGAATTTCCTACCTACCCCTCATGATATGTATAACCGAAATTCTGAAAAAATTCATCTTTTTGACAAAAATTTTCAAAAAATTCCATTATTTTTGTATAGTATTTTTAGTTAATATTTACTACGCTATGGAAAGAAAAGCAGGTTTACAACAAATGACCGAAGTCCCCAATAAAAATAGATTATTGGGGCTTCCGGGGCAGTCCAACAAGTATAGTTCTGTCATTCCGAATTTATTTGGGAATCTCTACGCTAGATGCAGAAGCAAATTCAGCATGACAAAACTTATTGGACAGCCCCGTCGGTTGTTCCAGGGTTCCGTGTCTGCGCACTCCATTGCTCAGCTTCACTTCGCAACAGCCTGACGGCTGCCCTTCCATAACCTAAGCCGGGAAAGCTCAGGCTACGGACAAAAAAATCATGTTTCCACCCCAAAAGCACATTCAACCTGCTATTCCAGCTTTACAGAACCCAGTGAAATGAGCCTTCCGTTTTTGCGGCTGAACAGCACAAGACCGTCGCCTTCAAAATTCAATTTAATTTTTTGACCAATTTTGTACAGAACACCGCCAAAAACCACAGCCGTAAGCAGATATTCGCCCACGCGAATCTTTATGGTTGTTTCCATACCAGTTGGCATGGCACTGTAAATCTCGCCGGTAATAATTCCGTCAGGAGAAGGTTTGATTGCTTCAGGGCGAACGCCAAGTACAAACTCATCGTCTTTAATTTCAACTTCATCGTCAAAATCTTCTGATTCTTCAACTTTTGCAATATGGTACTTGAACGGACCGTCCTTATTGCCTTTTTCAACAGCCTTTTTGTCGGCAAGCCGTTCAGCTTCAGCCTGCCGCAGTTTTTCTTCCTCTTCGGCAACTTTGCGGTACCAGTTTTCAAGGTTCAGCTTTTCAACTGGTGTAAATCTTGCAACAATTGAATCAAAAACTGTCAGGGCAATGTCAGAATCATTTTTCTGAGTTCCCTTTGCTTCAATAAAGTTAATTGCCGGATTACCAACAAAGTCTGCAACAAAAAGATTATTAGGTTTGTTATATACGTCAAGAGGAGCATCATACTGCTGCAAAACTCCGTTGTTAATCAGACAGATTTTTGTTGCAAGCGTCATAGCTTCCATCTGGTCATGAGTTACATAAATAAATGTACTGCCTGTATCAATGTGAAGCCGCTGAAGCTCAGAACGCATTTCAAGGCGCAGCTTTGCATCCAGATTTGACAGAGGTTCATCCATAAAAAGCACTGCAGGTTCAGGTGCCAGAGTTCTTGCAATGGCAACACGCTGCTGCTGGCCTCCTGAAAGTTCACTTGGATAGCGATCCATGAACATTCCGATTTTTACAATCCGGCTGACTCTGCGTACTGTCAAATCAATTTCTTCGGACGAAAGCTTACGAACGGCTTTAAGAACCTGACCGTCTTTTTCAACTTCAAACTTTTCGTTAAGCAGTTTACCTTCTGCAGCATACTTGTCCTTTATCGACTGCAGCTTTGTTTCAAGCTCTGCAATTTTTGCATTTGCAATTACGTGCGGATCAAGGGTTTCATGAAGATTAAATGCCATTACGCTTTTTGCAGTTGACATGGAAACTTCGTAGCGGTCAATGATTTTTATAAGAGCTTTGTCTGTATCAAGCCGGCCTTTTTTGTCTTTACATTCGTTTATGAGCTTTACGACATCAGAAGGCTTTTTCAAAATTGCCATCAATGCAGAAAGTACTTTTGCATTGTCATCTATTACAGCTTTTTCTTCTTTTATATTTGAAAGCCCAAATGCAATATTCTGATAAACTGTCATATTTGGCCAGAGTGCGTAGTTCTGGAACAAAAAGCCAACTTTTCTCTTATTTGCCGGAATGTTTATCCCAAGTTCCGAGTCAAACACAACTTTGTCACCAATTGTAATCCTGCCTTCTGTAGGAGTTTCAAGCCCTGCAATCATGCGCAGTGTTGTGGTTTTTCCACAGCCTGAAGGCCCCAGCAAAGTTACAAAGGCATTGTCTTCAATAACAAGATTCAGATTATCAACGGCAAAAAATTTGTCCCAGCGTTTTGTTATGTTTGTAAGTACGATTTTTGGCATAATCAGTTTCCTCCAATTCCTTTGTCAAGGCTTGCACCTGTAAGTTTGTTTACACCTGCGTTGCATATTATGATTGTAATAATCAGTATAAGGTTTATTCCGCTTGAAAATGCATACAGTCCCATTTCATCAAAATAGTCCAAAAGCGTTGTAACGATTTTATTCTGGGAACACAAAAGCATGAACAGCGTAAGTTCCCTCAAACATGTCATAAACGGCAGCATATAACCGCTTATAATTGACGACTTTTGAATTGGAATTATGATGTTCAGCATCCGCTTATGCCATGGAATGTCCTGAATTATCGCAGCTTCTTCAATTTCATTGCTTAACTGAAGCATGGAATTTAAGGCACTGCGGCTTGCAAACGGAATGTATTTTACTGTACCTGCCAGAATCAAAAGCAGGAACGTATTGTAAATGCCCATGTTTGAACCAAATACAAAGAATGAAACACCAACTGCAAGAGACGGCAAAAGATAAGGCAAAAATGCCATGCTGTTTACATAAGCTGCCCATTTGCTGCGCCGGTTTTTGCTTACACAATAACCTACAAGCATACCAATTGTTCCTGCAATCAGTGCACAGCTGGCTGCTACCAGAAGAGTTCCAAGCATTGCATTACGGATTGTTGAGTTGTAAAGAATACCAAACTGCCCGTACATGCCGTTTTCTGTTTTATTTTCTGCGGTAAGCCACCATTTGAGCGTCAAACTGCTCATGTCTCCCTGGGTAATAAAACTGTAATCTCCAGGATTTGGCAGGAAAGTTTCCATTGTGAACGAAATAATCGGGTAAATGCTTGTAAAGGCTGTAATCACAATGAATATAATGGCAACAATGTATTTTCCGGCCCGGCCAAGATTTACCTTGCTTATCTGCCCTGATTTTCCAGTAACAGTCGTATAATTTTTGCGGCCACCTGTTGAACGTAAATTTACAAGAAGAATCAGCACTCCAAAAATCATCAGCACAACGGCAAGAATGCTTGCTTCTCCGGCTCTGTTGACATTCAATGAAACGTATTTTGTCGAAAGAGTTGTAAGATTCAGGTAATGGGGAACCGGGTAGCTGCCCATTGCACTGCCAAATACCAGCAGAATCGTAGACATGATTGCAGGTGTTACCATCGGTAGCGTTACCCTGAAAAAAGTTTTCAGGCGTGGTGTATTCAGAATTGTTGCAGCTTCTTCAAGATTTGCATCCATGTTGCGGAAAATGCCGCCAATCAAAATATAGGCAAAAGGTGCGTAATGCATGGAAAGAACCATTACACATGGAAACAACCCCTTGCACCACCATAAAGGCATCGTAATTCCAAACAATGAAACCAAAAGCCCGTTGGAAGCACCAGTTACAACATTACTGTTAAAAAGGTTCTGCCATACAACAGCCAAAGTCCATTGCGGCATAATGTATGGAAAAATAAATATTGAACTAAGATATTTTTTGCATTTAATGTTTGTTCTGGTAATCAGGTAGGCAAAAATTCCACCGTACAAAATGGCACCAAAACATGAAAAAACAGAAAGCAACAGGGTATTTTTAAGAGGAAGCCAGAAATTTATATTTCTGAGAGCTCCTGTAAATAAATCAACCCAGTTGTAAAAAGTCAGGCCTTCTGCAAGCCCTGTATTTACAGAATCAATTGAACCTATATGCACAGAAACAGTGTCCAGTAAAATTGAAACAATAGGTGCAATCGTTGTAATAGAAAGCACTATTCCCAGAACAAGCAGGATTGCATTCTGAGGCTTTCCAAAATATGTCAGAAGCCTTGTCATTCGTATTTTTAATTTAGAAGGTTTTACAGGAATAGTCTGTTCCATCGTTTTCTCCAAATGTTCTCCAAATGAAAAGTTTTCCAGACCAGAGAGAGACTGTCTAAAATGCATTACCATGCTGAATTTAGTTCAGAATGAAACTATGCTTTGAAACTATCAGACAGTCTCTTTCAAGCTGTTTACTTTATTTTCCGCTAAAAGCGTTTACATCAATCCAGTCGCTCATAGTAAATGAAACTGCAGCACAGTACTGAGGATCTTCAACAACAAGACGTCCACCGTCTGCCCCAATCCACCAGTCATAACCGCGGTCATTTTTTGCAGGAAATTTGTTAACACCGTCAACATAACCATCTTTTGAATGGTCCTGATTGCAGACAGGGTTTGCACTGTAACCGCCAATGTCCTTGCCCCATGGAGCAAAACCTTCTTTTGAAGTTGTCATGTATGCAATGAATGCACAGGCAGTCCATGGCAGAGGAGAAGTTTTTACAATCTGCATATAATGTTTGTAAGCATAACCGCCAATTCCTTTGTAACCATCCTGATAAGCAGCAACCGTTACATTGTTTGCAGAAACATCAGCACTTTCTTTTACAGAACGGAGTTTTGAATAAACAATCAAAGCAGATTCGCCGGCTGCAGAACTCTTAACAAGTTCATTGCAAATAGGACCGTCATCTGTCTGTTCATTATACTGGCTGCACCAGAGCTTGATGAAAGCAAGTGCATATTTTGCATTTTCAGACTTAAGCATCAGCGGCTTTACATCTTTTTCTACAGCATCAATTGTCTTCTTAAAATAAGCCTGTTTGTCAGCCGGCAGGGCATCGTAAGCTTCTTTCAAATAAGTTGCATATTTGTCATGAGTAAGCATGAAAAGGAAGTTCTTGCCTACAGGTTCTGAGTTTACGCCCATGAACAGAGGTTTTTCGCCTTCTGCAACAAAATCCCAGCAGTTTGTATAAGTTTTTCCGCTTACATTGTTGAACATAAAGATTTTGTTCAAAGTCTGCAAAGCCAGTGGATGACCATTTTCATTTTCATCAGTTCCAGAAGATTCTTTCCATTCTTTAGGAATATAGTTCAGCAGATTTCTTGTAACAAGCATCTTGTTCTGAATCTGGTTACCGTCCTGAATCAAAGTCATTGAATAAGTGTGAGTTGCACTGTTGATATCTGCATTCAGCAGGGTAAAAATTGAGTTGTTCTTTGGCTGAGACCATTCAATTTTTCCAGTATAAGAAGGCTCTATTTTTTTCAGCATTTCAACAAATGTCGTTCCGGCCGTTTTTCCACGACTTGAATTTCCAATTCCGTACAAAGTTTTGCCGTTAGATTCTTCGATAGCTTTTTTGTAAAGTTCTTCAAGCGGCATTTTTTCAGCCTCAGCAATAACTTTCTCAACAGAACTTAACTCCTGGGAAGCATTTTGTTTCTTTTTGCCTCCACATCCAGTAAAGATGCAGGCAATTGCAGCAGTTGTAAGCATCCCAAAAACGATTTTTTTCATATTTTCCTCCGTTTTTTCCGCAGCAGCGGCCATCAAAAAAAGCGCAAAGCACAAAATTCATACAAGGCAACGCCATGAACAAACTTTGCCGCCGGATTTTGCACAAAATACGTCAAATCAAAGCACACAGACAAGTAAAGTTTTGACCAGACCCTAAAATGCAAAGCCAGCACACGTCTTTTTTAAGCGATTCCCTGATTTTCAGCAGAATCCCATAAAGAAAGTCTACCATTCATTTAAAATTCAGCAATGTGAAGATTCTGCGATTATTTTAGATTTTTAAAGGCAACCCAGATATGAACTATAAAATTTAAAACTTGAAAATCTGCCTGACTGGGTTATGACAAAAAGGAGAAACGTTTTGAATTTAAAACCCAAAAGATGCAAAAGTAAAAAAGAAAAACTTATCGCTGCAACAGCTCTTTTCAGCAATAAGGCGTTTCGGAGCTGTCTAACAGACAGCCCCGCCGCTATGTCCGCCCTTCGCTACGCTCACCGTCCTCACTTCACTTGCGTTCCGTTGCGGTCGGCAAGGGGCTCCCAGCGCTAACGCATGGCATATACTACATTTTTGCAGCCCTGTTCCTTAACATCATGTCTGCAACAACTATTGCCGTCATAGCTTCAACAACAGGAACAACTCTCGGACAAATGCAGATGTCATGCCGACCTTCTATCAAAAGGTCAGAATTTTCAAATTTTCCATCCTTTGCCGTAACAGTTTTCTGGGTCTGGAAAATACTCGGAACAGGTTTTACTGCTGCCCGGAAAACAATTGTATTTCCGTTGGACATTCCTCCAAGGATGCCTCCGGCATTGTTCGTTTCAAACTGAACGCTACTGCCAGATGAACGCATTTTGTCATTGTTCTGACTGCCTGTCAAATCAGCGGCCTCAAAACCAGCTCCAAATTCAATGCCCTTTACAGCCCCTATTGAAAGCACAGCCTTTGCAAGTTCTGCATCCAGCTTGTCAAAAACAGGTTCTCCAAGCCCTGCAGGCACACCTTCAACAACACATTCAATTATTCCACCGGCACTGTTTCCCTGGGAACGAAGTTCTGCAATCCTCTCTTCCATAAGTTTTGCAGCCTCTTCGTCACAAGCCCTTAAAGAATTCAGTTCAATCTGTGAAAAATCCACTTTTTTGCAGCTTATTCCTGCAGCACGCAAAGTATAAGCTGTAATTTTTATTCCAGATTTTTCAAGGAAAAGCCGAGCAATGGCACCTGCTGCAACCCGAGCTGCAGTTTCACGTCCGCTGGAACGGCCTCCGCCGCGGTAATCTCTGTTTCCATATTTTTCACTAAAAGTAAAGTCTGCATGGCCAGGCCTGAAAGTTTCTGCAAGATTTGAATAATCTTTTGATTTTTGCGAAGTATTTCTTATTACCATAGCAATAGGAGTTCCTTCTGAAACACCTTCAAAAACTCCGCTTAAAATTTCAACCTGATCGGCCTCCTTTCTGGCTGTAACGGCTGCATTCAGCTTTCCATCAGCACTGGCTCCAGGTCTGCGGCGGTTCAATGCCTCCTGAATTCTGTTTATGTCAATTTCAAGTCCTGCAGGGCAGCCGTCAACAACAGCTCCAAGTCCTGCGCCGTGGCTTTCCCCAAAAGTAGTTACTCTAAAAATCGTTCCAAATGTATTTCCGCTCAAAATCCGCCTCCTTTTTTTTCATATTTTTCATGCTGCCGCTTTATTTTTGCAAGCAGAGGAATCGCTACGACTCCAGAAGTCAATCCAACCATTCCGTTGCTTACAAGCATTGCAATTCCAACCGCTTCTATTCCAAGATTAGTATAATGTATAAACAAGAACAATGGCGGAATTCTGTAAACAAAAAGCCGCAGAATGTTCAGGTAAAGTGCTATTGTAGTTTTTCCAAAGCCGTAAAGTAACCCCATTACGCTTGTATTTATGGCAATCAAAATGGTGTCCAGGCGCTCATAATAATAAATTTTTGCAATAGCTTCTGCAAAAGCAGAATCTCCTTTTGCAAAAATCAAAACCAGAGGCTGTTGAAAAATGCCTGTAATAATGAAGCAGACCAGCGCAAATACCAGATTGATAAAAAAAACTTTGTAAAAAATGTTCAAAGCCCGCTTTAAATTACCGTTGCCAAGATTCTGGCTGATAAGAGTTGTTTCCCCTTCTTCAAAACCTCCCGGCGGCTGAGTTGAAAGTCCTCCGATTCTGTTTGAAACCCCAAGAGCCCCAATTACTGAAGAACCATAAAAGGCGCACATTGAATTTACAATCACTTTTCCAAAAGCAAAAATGAATTTTTCCATAAAAACAGGAACTGAAAGCGAGGCAAGCTTTGAAACAAACGGTTTTTCAAATGAACAATACTTTAATGAAAGTCTAAACGGATTCTTTCTTGAAAAAAGCCTTGAAAAAGCAATTCCTGAAATTATAACTTGAGCCAGTAGAGTTGCCCCTGGAAGCGCAGTCAGACCTCCGTTCAGGACATACACAAAAATAATGTTAAAACTTGTCTTTAAAACAGAAAAAAGCAGATTGCACCACATGTAAGCTTTTGTATTTCCGCAAGCTTTTTCAATTGAATAGTAAATCATATTGATGAACAGAAATACAATGCCTGCAACTTCAATTATAAAATACGTGCAGGCATCTTCAATCAGTTCGGGCGGCATACGCAAAAGGGTTAAAAAAGGTTTTGCAAACGGAACAAAAATGCAGGTCATGGCAACTGAAACAAACAAAGTTATGAAAAGAATCGAACTTATTCTTTTGCGGACCATTTCCATGTCACCGCTGCCAAAATGTCTTGCGACGATTATGCCGCCACCCACAGCAAGCCCTGTTCCCAAAGTCTGCATAGTCCACGAAATTGACGAAATAAACGAAACTATGGAAACAACTTTTGTGCTGATGCCTGCAGCAATCAATGTATCTACAAACTGAAAAAGCTGGCTCATCGTATTGTAAATTACAACGGGCATGCTTATGGCAAAAATTACCTTCCATTCGTTGCCTTCAAGTATGAATCTGCGCCGTTCAAGCTCTTTTTCAGTAACATCCATAGATGCAGATTATACAAAAATCCTGTTTTTTTTACAAATTCCAGGTATTTTTGGCGGTATTTTGGCGCAGCTGAATTTTTTATGGGAGGCAGAGCAACGGGTTCTGATTGCAGATGCACCTGACCCGCCGTGAAGTCCTGACCATTCATCTTTATTCTTCAGCCACGACAGGTTCGTGCAGAGGTAATATTGCCTGTTTTCAATTCGTCCATGGTCAGGATTACATTCCTTTCTGCAAGGCTTTCTCTTAAAACCATAATTCCATCCGAGGGAATTTTACCATTTTGTGCATTTTTTAAATAGTAGGTTCAATTTCGAGTATTTGATTTACAACCGTGGCAAGGATTGTAAGGGCTGGCGAAGCCAGTTCCGAAGCGGAGCAAAGGAATGAAGGTAGCACGAAGTGCGTACGTAACCCTGAAAAGCGCGAGTTTGCAATGCAAACTCGGGACGAGAAAATGCTATGCATTTCTCGCTTTTTTTGCGAAGCAAAAAGCCACCCTAAAAATAAAAATTCAAAACTCGACATTTGCCCAGTAGTTTAGAAATTTAAAACAAAAAATTGTTACATGCATTTGCCCTGATAATAATAGCTTAAAGGGATGCTTTTCTGATAAAATCCATATACAATGATAAAGTTATTGAAAAAGAGCAACTCTCCAAAAATAGAGTGACGTTAAATGGCACTATATTGTTATATAATGCAATAACTAAAGGAAACACTATGGAAATTGGAATTACAGAAGCAATTCATCATTTTTTTTCAAATCCTTCTTTTGAACTGATTTATTCAGAAGCCTTAGCAAATGCATTAGATGCTGGTGCAAGAAATATAACAATATCTTTGAGTATAAAGTCATTCACTGAACCAGAAACTTTAGAAATTATTATAAAAGATGATGGAGAAGGATTTACTGATAATAATTTCAACAAATTTTCTGAACTTCTGAAAAAAAGCGATGGTTCTCACAAAGGCCTTGGTCGCCTTATATATCTAAAATATTTCTCAAAAATTGAAATTGAAAGTGTCTATGATAGGAATAAATTCCGAAGCTTTACTTTTGATAATAGTTTTAAGGGATTATCAGAAACTAAGCAATTAGATGCTGAAGGAAAATCTTATTCTAAACTTACTTTTAAGATTTTTTCAAACCAAAAACTTAAAGCATATGAAAATGTTAATGCAATTTCTATAAAAGAATAGAGTTATAATCAAAAGTTGTGGATTGGCTAAAATAGCCTAAGATAGAAAAAGAG
>JAEDIW010000055.1 GCA_016296655.1 Treponema sp.
ACAATAAACCTTATTTAAAATTAATAATAGATTTATCGTAATCTGTCGGTGGAACGAGGCCCATCAACTGCATAAGTGTGCTTGCCCAAGAAGAAATTCCCAAACCGCTGTTGAGTTCAAGCTCATATTCCCCTTTGTATTCAGGGTCGTAGATAATACCTGGAACAGGGTTCAAACTGTGGGAAGTTTTTGCTTTCGGTTCGCCGTTTTCGTCCATCTTTACGCTGCCGTCTTTTGCAACGCTTTCGTACATATCATAACTGTTTCCGTGGTCAGCTGTAAGACAGAGGATACCACCAGCCTTTTCAATAGCAGCCTTAAGACTTTTTTTATGTCAACAACTTTTTAAAAGTTCGCTGTTTTTACAAACTCCATAAATATGTGGAAAAAAAACTGTTTTGGGTCGATAATATGAGTATGAACAGGGGGGAAGAATGCATCTTTTTAAAGAAAAAAAAGCCTTTGAAAAAAAAGGTAAAAAGTCTGGCAAACTTGCATGGACTTTTGCTTTTTGTTTAGGAATTTCTATTGTTGTTTCCTTTGCCATTCTAAGTTTTATTTCGATAAAGGAAATCCGTAAAAATACTGTGGCAATTTATAGCCAGGACAGTCAGCTTATTACAAAAGCTTATTCTGAAAGTATTTCAAACTGGATTGACAGGATTGCAAGTGAGTTGACAGTTTATACATCCGCAGAGGTCTGTGATGAAGGTTCTTCTCAGGATATAGCCTTGTGGCTGAAAAATTCTGTGCGTAAGCGGCCTGAAGTTTTTGAATATGTGCTTTTTATAGACAACGATGGCAACAGTTTTTATGACAGCGGTGCTACAGGCAATCATTCTGACCGTTCATATTTTAGGGCCATAGTAAATGGCGAAAAAAAACTTATTGTAACTGATCCGACTGTAGCGAAGGCTACAGGCAAAACTTCTATAATGATTGTAAAACCTGCATATAATGTCCGTAATCAGCTTATAGGCATGTTTGTAGGAGTAACGGAATTTCAGTCGCTGCAGACGAAAATTGCCACCATGAAAATCGGCACTGCAGGCAACGGATTTTTGCTTTCTGGCAACGGCATCATAATTGCCCATCCTGACAGTCAGTTCCTGAATAAAAATCTTTTGCAGGACAACTCGTTTGGAACAGAAGTCAATGATGTTGCAAAGGAAATGACTGGCGGCAAATCTGGCTCAAGCTTTATAAAAATCAATGGAAGCGGAAAAAATTTAATCGTCTATGCGCCTCTGCTTTCTACGGACTGGTCTTTTGCCGTTTTAGTTCCGGAAAAACAGCTGAATGAGGCTTCTTTTAGAATCCGCAATATAATAATCATTTTTGCCGTAATAATTGGTCTGCTTTTGTGTACAAATTCTGGTATTCTGATTGTTTTTTCACTGAAGCCACTTGGATTTATGCACAAGGCCATTGCAGAAATTGCTACAGGGCAAGCAGACCTTACCAAACGCATTTCTGTTGACTCAAAGAATGAAATTGGAGCTGTAGTAGATGAATTTAACAAATTTTTGCAGAAACTTCAGGTCATCGTTTCAAAAATCAAGGATTCGCGGCTGACTTTGGGAATTATCGATGAGGAATTGCAGAGCGGAACCTCTGAAACTGCAAACTCAATCAGTTCAATTTTGATTCATATTGAAAATGTTGCAAATAAGATAAATGAACAGAATGCAGGTGTCAGCGAAGCTGCAAGTGCAGTAAACCAGATTTCTTCAAACATTATTTCCATGGAAAAAATGACCGGCGACCAGTCGGCAAGCGTTCAGCAGGCAAGTTCTGCCGTTGAACAGATGCTTGGCAACATCAGCTCTGTAAATTCAAGTGTTGAAAAAATGGCATCTTCTTTTGGCGAACTTCAGCAGACAGCCCAAAACGGTGTCTTAAAGCAGAACGATGTAAACGAACGTATTGAACTTATTGAAAGCCAGTCTGATATGCTTCAGGAAGCTAACACCGCAATTGCAAATATTGCAGCCCAGACAAACCTTCTTGCAATGAATGCCGCAATTGAAGCAGCCCACGCAGGTGAAGCTGGCAAAGGATTCAGCGTTGTTGCCGACGAAATCCGCAAACTTTCAGAAACTTCTACAAGTCAGTCAAAAACAATCGGTGAGCAGCTTTCCAGAATTAAGGAATCTATCAATGAAGTTGTAAACACTTCGTCAGAATCAAGTCAGGCTTTTAATCTGGTTTCTAAAAAAATCAGTGAAACTGACGAACTTGTACGGCAGATAAAGGCCGCTATGGAAGAGCAGCAGCAGGGTTCCAAGCAGATTCTTGACTCACTCAGGGTAATGAGCGACACTTCCATTCAGGTAAAACTTGCCGCTACGGAAATGGCTGCCGGAAACAATGCAATTCTTCAGGAAATGCTCAAACTCAAGGATTCCAGCGATGTAATTCAGGACAGCATGGAGTCTGTAACGAACAGTGCAAAGAACATTGACGAAACAGGTGCAAGCCTTGCCAACGTTTCTGAAAAAATGCGCGAGTCAATCGAAAAAATTGGTGAAGAAATAGACCTGTTCACTGTTTAGCAGAAAATTTAAATTATTTGCCTAGGAAACTGCTTTTTTTATTTTTTTTGGAGCGACTGTTCTGCAAACGGCTGTTCCGGCCTTCACTCACGTTCAGTCTGTGCGCTCGTCGCACAGCTCCTCTCTGGCACAGACCGCTTCGCGGGCCTGCATAGCCGGCTAGTCATGCTTGGGGTGGAATTTATCAGGTAGTTGCAGTCGTTTTTCAAATTCTGGACGTTGATTGATTCCTGCAGATAAAGCCCTGAAATCAGCGACAGAAAAGCAATATAGCCAAAAATGCCCATGGCATCGCTTACAAGTTTCAGCCGGAAAAACAGCATACCGCTTATCAGCAGAAAGAAAACTGTTTTGGCAATTTCCCGGACTCCCAGCAGGATTGCCGCTGCACAAAAAGAAAGAAGTGCTGCTTTTATTGGACTGACAGTTGAGGCTACGGTCGGATTTTGTTCTGGTGAAATGAAAATTTCAAAAATAGTTGCAAATAAGGTGAGGTTTGTAAGGAATGCCACAAATGTCACAGTTGTGTTTTTTATTGTAAAAATGCCACGGATATACAGGCACAGAATCAGCGTCAGGGCAAAAAAGCCTGAAATGAGGGTTGGTCGGAGCGACAGTACCTTGTAGGATTTAAACAGAAATGAGCGGTGAATGTACGGATAAGGAAACCAGAACAGCAGGCATGCAGCGGCTGTAAGAATTATTCCGGCAGCCTGCCGTGAAAGATGGAAATTTATTCGGGGCTTTTTTTCAGAAATGTTTTTCTTTTTAGGCATACATTAAGTGTAAGGCAGAAATTTTGAAAAATCAAATCTGAATTATGCATCTTTTTTCAGCTGACAGCAGATTTTACAGCCAGATTTTTCATCCATCGGTGGGAAAATAAAAGCCACACGCTTATTGCAACCCTTACAAATTCTTCTGTTGATAGAATAAAATATACCCACCATATTGGAAGATGGAATAAATATGCGGCTATAAGTCCCAGCGGAACTCCAAATCCCCAGGTTCCTGTTATGTTTATTATTGTAATGAGCTTTGTCTGTCCACCGCTGGTCAAAACTCCGCCACCGATAACCATGTTGAAAACTTTTGCCGTAAAAACAACTGCAAAGGCAACTAGAATTTTTATAGTTGAAAGACGGGTTTCTGGTGCAACATTGAACAGGCGTACATACAAAGGTGCAAGCGCACAGACTGCAATTCCTATTGTAATTCCTGCCTTTACTGTCAGGCGAACAAAGTCAGTTGCCTGAGACCATGCCTTTTGCTGATTATTTGCTCCAAGCGAGTTGCCTGTAATTATTCCGGCGGCGGAGGCAACACCTCCTAAAGAACCGATTGCAATTCCTTGAATAGGGTACATAAGTGTCATTGCAGCACACGGCTCTTTGCCCAGGTGACCATAGATTCCTGCATATACATTTTCACCAAGTGACCATAAAAATTCGCCTATAAGGATGGGCACAAGAATAGCTGCGATGTTTTTTAAAAATTTTACAGAAAATCTGAAAGATGGTCTTAAATAGATGTCCTGCATTTCTTTTTCTTTTGCAAAAAGTGCAAGAACAATCGCCATTTCAATGAATCTGGCAATTGAAGTCGCCATGGCCGCACCTGCTTCTTCCATTCGCGGAAAAATGCCGATTCCGAAAATTAAAAGCCAGTTAAAAAGCGTATTTGAAAAAATTGACACAATGCCTGCAATGGCTGGAAGTTTTGCTTTGTTCATATTGCGCAGCATTGTTGAAAAAAACAAGGTCAGTGCTGACGGCAAAAATTCCAGTGTGCGCCATTTCAGGTAAACTGCGGCCTTTGCTACTGTGTCTGCATCATCTGAATACAAAGCCATTATGGCTTTTGGTGCGGTCAGGCAAACTACAGAAAAAAATGCCGTCAGGAGCATGGCAAAGTAAAATGGTAGAAAAAAGCTGTCGCTTACACCGCGTTCATCTTTTGCTCCCCGGTACTGCGCAATAAGGATTCCTGCAACTGATACAATTGCTGTAAGGGTAACCGAATAAAGTGAAGTAAATTTTCCTGCAAGTCCGACACCTGCAATGCAGTCGCTGCCAAGGCTTCCAATCATAATCTGGTCAATCAGAGACAGCGATGACTGCATGAGGCTTTGAACCGTAACCGGCAAGGCAATTTCTTTGAGCTGCCTTTGAAATTCTTTGTTCATAAAAATCTCCGTGTTTGCCTTTCAGCCGTTTTGACCCTTCGGCATTTCTAAAAATTGGATTTTAGAAACATTTCTTATATATTAAAAAGAATTTTTATGCAATATAAGAAAAACTGCTGGATTTTCAGGTGGAATATCAAAATATCGGAACGCAGAATATCGGAACGGTTTGCCGTGCTTAATCATGATTTAAAGAATGTCTGGAACAAAACCTGTTTCTTTTATAAAGTCATCAACACAGGCTTTTTGCAGCTTGTACAGAAGTTCAGGAGCTTTTCCGCCTGTTTTTTTGCCGTCAATCGAGCAGACTGGTACTCCGTATGTTGCCGAGCAGGTAATCATTATTTCGTCAGCGTCAAAAAGTTCCTGCAATGTAAAAGGCCGCTCTTCAAACGGAATGTCAAGCTGCCGGCATATTTGCAGGAAATGTCTGCGGGCAGTTCCTGGCAAAATCAGGTTATCCAGTGGCGGCGTAATGAAAACTCCATTTTTCAGAATATTTACATTGTTGTGGGCACATTCTGTAACTCTTTGGCCACGATGAAAAATAACTTCGTCGCAGCCTTTTTCCTTCGCTTCCTGGCTTGCAAGAACAGCCGGCAGCAGATCAATCGTTTTTACGTCACAGTGGAAAAATCTTGTATCTTCTTTTGTGATGACTTTCCATGGTTTTCTTAAATCTGTAAGTGCTGCTGGATATATATAGATTATCAGATTAGGCTTGGCATCTGGAAAAGTAAAATTGCGCAGGGCTGTTCCCCTTGTAACCTGCCAGTAAACAAAAAGCGGCCCTCTGCTGTCGGCAAGATTTACACATTTTTGAAGTTCGCCCAGCAGTTTTGCATAAGTCAGCTCTGTTTTTATTTTTACTTTTTCAAGCGATGAAAAAAAACGTTCAAGATGAAATTCAGGTTCAAAAATTATATGATTTGCTGCAATTGTTGCATCGTAAACTCCATCACCAAAAAACATAGCTCTGTCATTCAGCGGAACAGAAGCTTCTTCAATTGAAGTTATTTTTCCATTGTAGTAGGCAATATCGTTCATTTTTCCCCCCTTATGTGCCGGAAAATCTCCGCTTTTAAGGATTTTGTTCAGTTGCAGCTTTTATCTGGCCACAGTCAACAACTTCATAACCTTTTATAAAAACTTTTTCAATGCCTTGTGGCGGCAAAAATGGATTTTCAAAGTTTGCCTGAGTTCCTACAGTTTGCCTGTCCATAATCACCAGGTCTGCATCGTAATTCTGCTGAATCAAGCCTTTGTTTTTTATGCCGATAAAACTGCAGGGCAGGGAAGTGCATTTGCGGACAGCCTCTTGCCATGAAACCAGATGCCGATTCCTTACATAATCTTGAAAAAGGTGTGCAAAATTTCCGTATGCACGAGGATGAGTTTTTATGCCGCTTCCAGCCCCAATTCCGTCAGAACCTATGGCAACGAACGGCAACTTAAAGATTTTGTCGACAACCTGCTGCCGGCACATTGTAACGGCCATAAGGACATTGCCGTCATTTTTTTCCAGCAACCGGCAGACAGTTTCTTCCGCAGAAAGATTCATGGCTTCTGCAATTTCTTTCAGTTTTTTTCCGTCAAAAGCTTCAAATGCCTGATTTGCAACGATTATTATCTGCTCAGGCCCCAGATTATGCAGATAATTTTCATAGGAAACGTCATTTTTCAGACATTCAATGATTTTCTGCCGGCTGTGCGGATTTTTCAGATGAGCAAGCAGGCCTTTTATGCCGTCTGCCTGAAATTCAGGGCTTATCAGCTGTGCTAAAGTTGTACTGCCTTTGTTTGACTGATACTGATCGCATAAAACTTTTACGCCATTTTCTCGGGCATCAGTTATCAAACCGATTATTTCATCAGTAAATTTTTCATTTTGCAGGCCTGAAACTTTTAGATGGAAAATTATCAGCCTGCACCCAGATTCTCTGGCAATAAAAATGGCTTCTTTGACAGCTTCTACAATGCCGCCGCTTTCGCTTCGAATATGCGTTGAATAAATTCCGTCATATTTTGCAACGATTTTGCAAAGTTCAACAAGTTCTTCTGTTTTACTGTAAACTCCCGGAACATAAATCAACCCGGAAGACAGCCCCAAAGCCCCCTGCTGCAGGGACTGTTCCAGCAAATCCTTCATTTTTTGAAGTTCATAGGCTTGAGGGGTTCTGTCTGCCATGCCCATTACTGCAATGCGCAGCGTTCCATGCCCCACAAGTGCCCTGCTTTGAAAAACAGGATGCCGCTTTTCAACAGCTGCCAGATATTTTCCAAACTCTGTCCATGACTGCCATTCCCTGTCAAAACTGTCGAAGGGCAGGACAGGGCGGCAATACTTTTTTAAATCTTCAAAAGTCTGCAAAGCTACCGGGGCTGCGCTTATTCCACAGTTGCCGCAGATGCTCAAGGTTACGCCATCTTGAAAAATGCTATTTTTTTAACCTTACTGTTTTGTATATTCATCGCAGTCAAGGTCAAAAATGAATTTGTACTCTGTGTCTGTTGTCATACTGTAAGGCGCTGTTTCCAGTGTGTCAGGAAGCGTTGAAAATTTAATTGTGATGTATCCATTTGCTTGGTTTAGTCCATCAACACCATTTAAATCCTTCAAAGTTTTTGTTGCCTTTTCTACAGTGTATGAACCTGCAATTTCCGCACCAGAGAAAGTTTTTTTTGTTTCATTTAGTTCTATTTTCCAGTCGTCGACATTATCTACTTCTATTATTCCATCATCAAAAACTGCTTTTATTCTTTCACCATTTTTCTCACAAACGAATTTAGAATATTTAACATCTTTGACATCGGCAAAGTATTTGCCCAAAAGAATCTTGCCATCATCCTTTACGAAATAGCACATAGAAGTAATTTCTTTAAACATATCATCATCGCCGATCACTTCTTTTGCTTCTTCTTCAGACATCCCCTCTTCTTCAAAAGAGCTGTATATATCATCCATTGAAGTCATTTTTTTGCCATCGCTAGTCAAAGAAACAAGATTCAAATAAAGAAGCCCGGTATTTGCATTGTAAGTGTATTTGTATTCCCATATTTCTGTTTCTGATGATTCTCCTTTTATCTTAACTTCTGTTTCTGTAACAGTGTTGTCTTTAAATTCATAAGTAATTGTCTTAGTTTTTTTTTCATTTGTATACTTATAAGATTTTCCGGCAAGAACATTTTCTCCTACAGAAGCTGGCAACAAAACATTTGTGCTGCTAACATCATCATCATCTGAATCACTGCCGTTAGAGCATGATGCGAATACGAACGCAAATGCAAGAATCATAAGCGCTGTGCAAATTTTTTTTAAAGCTTTCATAAAAAGCCCCCCTGTAAAAAATAAAGTGTACGGCATTTTACATCGGGGGGGGGGAATGTCAAGTTTTTGAACCGTCCTTGCGGCACTCAGTACCCTCGGCACTTCCGCTTTGCTACAGTGCTGGCTGCGCCATGCCTCCAGCACGGGCTAGTCATGCCTTTGAAAAAGCGCTGCTACTCTGTAAGAGAAAATCATTTTTTTGAATTTGCGTATGCGCTCAAAAGTTTGAGAAAACTTTTTGCAACTCCCGGCAGTTCAACATCTTTTCGCCAGATTACGCAAACACCGGAAGTTCGCTCTTCTTCCAGCTCCTTTATGACTATGTCCTTGTCAGAAACCGAAAGTTTCGTTGATTCGGGAACAATTGCTATGCCAAGATTCTGCTGCACAAGGGCTGCGGCATTTGAAATTGGGGCAAAACTACAGGTGATGTTTGCCTTGTAGTTTTTTTCCTTGAACCAGTTTTCTATTTCTTTGATTCTCTGGGTTGGAACAATCAGTTCTTCGCCGGAAAGTTCCCTAAGGGAAATTTTAGGACTGGTTTTCTGCGAAAAAATATGTTCCGGGTTGATGAAAACAATCCAGCGTTCATCTTGCAGATGAATTGAGTTGAATTTTTCTTTTTCAAAAGGTTCGCGGACAATTGCAATGTCAACAAGGCCTTTTTCAAGCCGTTCCGTTACATCACGGGAATTGCTGGTCCATATATTGTAGCGCACATCAGAAAATTCTTTTTTAAATGCTGCAATCCATTCTGGAATCTTGCTGGTTCCCAAGGTTTCTATAGCTCCCAGAAAAAGTGTACCTTTTATGCCAGATTCCATTTCACGAATCTGGTTCTGTGTTTTTTCTACAAGTTTCAGGATGTGGTCACTCTGCTGCCTTAGGAATTTGCCGGCTTCCGTTATGTGAATCCGCTTTTTTTCACGGACAAACAGGGTAACCCCCAGCTCATCTTCCAGTGCCTTTATCTGCCGTGTCAGGTGTGGCTGGGCAACATTCAGTTCCCTTGAAGCCTGCGTAATGTTTTCTGTTTCTGCAATTTTTAAGAAATTTTTCATTACCCGTAGTTCCATAGTCTGCTCCCTGCGTTTTCTGACGACATAAAATGCCTGTTTTTCTGAAAAATCAGCCTTTTTTGGCTCTTAATGCCAAAAGTGTATTAACTTGCAATCAATACGTCAAATACTTTAAAATATAATATACTATACTAAAAAAGTATGAAAGCCGATTTCTACGCCGATTTTCTTCTCATTTTCACCCCAAGATTTTGAAAAAAATCCCCTGAAAAATCCTGCATAACATAGAAAGTATTTTTTTATACCAAAAAAAGCATGAATATAACTTTTTCTGCATATTTTTAATACTAAAAAAGTATCAAATATTTGATAATAATGCATAAAAGTTATTGACAGTAAAGTTTTTGAAAAATATACTGCTGGCATAAATGACAAAGAGGTCAGATGCACGCATAACGTGTTTTCTGGCCTCTTTTTTTTGTTTTTGGGGGTTTTCTAATGGAACAGCAGAAGGCAATGATTGATTTGCAGCACTTAACTATGAAATACGGTGATTTAACCGTTTTGGACGATATAAGCCTGCAGATTGCAGAAGGCAGCAAAACCGTAATCATTGGACCGAGCGGAGCAGGCAAGTCAACGCTGCTGCGTTGCATGAATCTTTTTGAAAAACCGTATTCAGGAACTGTTTCTGTAAACGGACAAATGCTTACAGACCAGAAAAACAAGGTGCTTTACAAAGCCAGACAGGATATAGGAATGGTTTTCCAGAGCTTTAATCTGTATGCTCATAAAACTGTCCTTGAAAACCTTACTTTTGCACCTATTCTGCTCAAGCATGAGCCTAAAAATGAAGTTGTTGAACGCGCCATGGCAAATCTTGAAAAGGTTGGGCTTGCTTCAAAAACCTCAGCTTTTCCAAGCCAGTTGAGCGGAGGTCAGCAGCAGCGCGTTGCAATTGCCCGGGCACTGACAATGCGGCCAAAGGTTATTCTGTTCGATGAACCAACTTCCGCCCTTGACCCTGAAATGATTAGCGAAGTTTTGAAAATCATGGAAGAAGTTGCAAAGGAAAACATAACCATGGTTTTTGTAACACATGAAATGGGCTTTGCGCGGCACATTGCAGACAGGCTTCTGTTCCTTGAAGGCGGGCACATCATGGAAGATGATACGCCTGAAAATGTAATTGAACATCCGCGCAATGAACGGACAAAGCAGTTCTTCGGCAAAATCTTGAAGTCAAACTAGAATTCTGCAGCTGGCTGCAAACAAATCGGCAAAAAGGATTACGTTTAATCCATAAAAAAATAAAACGAGAGAGTTTTGGAGGCAAATTATGAAAAAGAGTTTATTAACGGTAATGATGGCAGGACTTATGATTTTTTCTGCAGTTTCAACATTCGCAAAGTCAAATGAAGTTGACAAAATCAAAAAAAATAAAGTCCTGAAAGTTGGCTGTAAGGAAGATGTTCCAGGTTACGGCTACCTCAATCCTGCTACAAACAAGCATGAAGGTCTTGAAATTGAAATCGCAAAAGCCGTTTCAAAGAAAATTCTTGGCAAAGAAAATGTAAAATTTACAGGTGTAACAGCAAAAACAAGAGGTCCTCTTGTTGATTCTGGCGAAGTTGACATGATTGCAGCAACATTTACTGTAACTGATGAACGCCGCAAATTGTGGGATTTTTCTGAAATCTATATGCAGGATCCAATTGCAATCATGGTAAAAAAAGCAGCAGGCTTTTCATCATTCAAAGATTTGAACGGAAAAACAGTTGGTGTTTCTCAGGCTGCAACAACCAAAAAGACACTTACAGCAGAAGCTGCAAAAGCTGGCATCACTCTGAAATTCAGTGAATATGCAACTTATGCAGAAATAAAGGCTGCACTGGATTCTGGCCGCATCGATGCATTTTCTGTAGACTCTTCAATTCTTGCAGGTTACATGGAACCTTCTGTAACACTTTTAGGTGAACGCTATTCACCACAGAACTACGGCATTGCCGTAAAGAAAGGCAACAAAGCTCTGCTTACCGTTATCAATGAAACAATTGCCGAAATGGAAAAATCAGGCGAAATGGCAAAAATCAAGGCAAAATTCAATCTTGATAAATAGCCTGAAAAAAATAGCCTGAAAAATAATGTTTTGACGGGGGATTTTTCCAAACAGTCAAAAATCTCTTTGAAAGACATTATTTTCAGCAGACTTTTCAGCTGATTTTTGAGCTAAAAAAGTAGAGAGTTTATCAGGCTGCTGTTTCACTTTGCTGAAGCAGCAGCTGTTCACAGACGGGGTTAATTTTATGTTCAATATGGCAAGGTGGTCAATTTTATTAGCTGACTGGCAGGTTTTTGCAGAAGGTTTTGCAATTACAATTGCCATTTCTTTTGTCAGCCTTTTAGGAACACTTTTTATCAGTCTGATTGTGGGATTGATTCGTTGTTCCCAGAATCGGACAGCTAAATCAGTTTGTCTTGCGTACATCAACTTTTTTCAGAATACACCACTTTTGGTGCAGCTGCTTTTTATGTACAACGTTCTGCCCAGACTCAACATTATGCTCAGCCCGTTTGCCTGCGGTTGCCTTGGGCTGGCACTTTACACAGGAGCTTTTGGCGCAAGCGTTGTAGAAGCTGCAGTCAAGGCAATTCCAAAAGGACAGACAGAAGCCGCCTTAAGTCAGGGCATGAGTTATCTTCAGGCACTGTTTTTGATAGTAATTCCGCAGGCAGTAAAAATTGCAATTCCGCCAATGACAAATCAGTGTGTAAATATGATAAAAAATTCGGCCACTCTTACCGTTGTTACAGCCGGCGAACTAATGTATCGGGCTGACGGTTGGGCAGCTGAATACGGATGCTACACGCAATCTTTCTTTGTTTCGGCAATTTTATATTTGATTCTTTGTCTGCCACTTTCAAAATGGTCAGAATATCTTGAAAAAAAGGTGGTTAGAGCATGAACATGAGCGATGAATTTTTTTCAGTAGTAACGGCCATTTTTCTTTTGCGAGGCTTTGGAATTACGCTTTTGATAGCAGTGTTTACAATATTTTTCAGCTTTTTGATAGGTTCAATCCTCGGAGTTGCAAAATTTCAGGGCAAAGGAATCGCCGCAAAAGTTTCTTCTATATATATTGATATTTCCAGAAACCTTCCGCTGATTCTTATGATTATAGCATTCAGGTTTACACTGCCTTTACCAACTATAGCAAGTTCAGTCGTAGCACTTACATTCTTGAACTGTTCACTTGTTGCAGAAATTCTGCGCGGCGGCATGCAGGCCATTTCAAAAGGACAGTGGGAAGCCGCCTATTCCCAGGGATTCAGCTATACAGGCACTTTGATTCATGTTGTAATTCCTCAGGCAGTAAAAAGAATCCGCAAACCACTTATGGGGCAGTTTATTACAATAATCAAGGACACTTCGCTGTGTGCCGTAGTTGCCGTACATGAACTCATGTACTCAGGACAAATCATTATGGGCAGGTATTCAAAATCATCCTATATAATCGGCTTGTATGCACTCATTGCGCTGGCATATTTTGGCGTAAACACGCTTTTGCTTGCAATTTCCAAACGCCTTATCCGCGACATAAAATAAACTTGAGGTTTGAAAAATGAAAAGATTTGTTATTACTATTGGACGAGAATTCGGCTGTAATGCCAGTGAAGTCGGAAGAGAACTTGCTGCTAGGCTTGGCGTAAAATTCTATGAAAAGGAACTTGTTGTAAGGGCTGCCGCCGTTGCAGGAATTGACGAAGATTCAATTTCAAACCCAGACAGAAAAGTAAAACGCAACGACATTACGCACCTCATGCAATACTTTATAAATGAATTCGGCTATGGAATTACAAGTTCCTATTTTTCAGAAAAAGCCATTGGCGCACAGGCCTATGTTATCCGTCAGATTGCAAATACAGAAAGTTGTGTAATGTTTGGACGCTGTGCAGACTATTTCCTGTCAGAATTCGGCAATACGCTGAACGTATTTTTGTATGCACCACTTGAGTTCAGAATCAGGCACGTTCACGAAGCCTACAAACTCACACAGATTGATGCCGAAAAACTGATAAAAAAAATTGACAAAAAGCGTCATGACTATTACAAAACCGTAACCGGCAAAAACCGTGGAGACCGCCATGGACGCAACCTCATGATTGACATGCAGATGTTCAGTGTGGAAGATGCCGTAGACTTAATTTACCGCGCCGCCCAAAAACGCTTTGGCATCGACTGACTCGTCATTTAAAAACTCATAAAAAGGGGAAAAGCCTTTCCCCTGGGTTCAGTCGCGAGTCGCTCCACAAGTGTCAAAGTAAACTTTGCCACTTGTTCCGCTTTGTCGCGTCTTCACCACACCCCATTCTCCTAGGGGCTAAAGCCCCTAAGACCCCTATAAAAAAAGTACAGAAAATATGTTAATCTTGACCGAGTTGCAGGTTGACCGGAAAATTTAATCAGTTATAATTTAGACCTTGCGGTTCTTGTTTAGGTTGCCGTTGCAGGTTGACCGGAAAATTTAATCAGTTATAATGGTATTGGGAGTTTTGTTATCGCTTTGATAGTTGCAGGTTGACCGGAAAATTTAATCAGTTATAATCAACACCCAATGCGCCTACTAAGTTAGCTTGTTGCAGGTTGACCGGAAAATTTAATCAGTTATAATAGCAGAAGCACCGGCAGATGTATTAGCGTTGTTGCAGGTTGACCGGAAAATTTAATCAGTTATAATACAGACACGTGCGAAACTTTAGCAAGTCTGGTTGCAGGTTGACCGGAAAATTTAATCAGTTATAATTGACAATACGGGACAAGTCAAACTTACTTGTTGCAGGTTGACCGGAAAATTTAATCAGTTATAATTTTTTTTCCATTTTCAAAAGCTGTAGACTGTTGCAGGTTGACCGGAAAATTTAATCAGTTATAATAATAACTTAACAGGTTTTAAAACTTCCTTTGTTGCAGGTTGACCGGAAAATTTAATCAGTTATAATA
>JAEDIW010000130.1 GCA_016296655.1 Treponema sp.
TAATGGCGTTCTTTAATCGTATTTTTGGAAGTAGAATAGCATCTAGTCAAATAACTCATTCAGATAATCCGAAAGTTAAAGAAATTCTACAATTACAATCCATCATAGATTCATTACTTTCTAAAAATTCATATATAGCAAAATCTGAATACTTAAAGAAAATCGATGAAAAAAAAGGTGTAATATCATATTTTCAACAATTGAAAACTGATGATTTACTATCAGATTTTTGTAAAAAAAACAGTATTTTAGAGAAATCAGTAGTTTCTGTAATTCAAAATTGCTCAGATATAAAAAAACTTGTTGCTGAGCACAATGAGAAATTCATTATTAATAACCTGGAATCAGAAAAAGAATATCTCGATACAATATTATCAGAAGTTGACCCGAATATTATGCTGGATGATGACCAGCGTCGTGTCATTCTTACAGATGAAGATTATTGTCTTGTAATTGCGGGGGCTGGAGCTGGAAAAACGACAACGGTTGCAGCAAAAGTAAAGTATCTTGTAGAAAAGAAAAACATCAATCCAAAGGAAATTCTTGTAGTTTCTTTTACTAACAAAGCGGTTGGCGAACTAAAAGAAAAAATAAATCAGCAATTGAAAATCGATTGTCCCATAACAACTTTCCACTCAACGGGAAATGCAATCTTGCATAAGGAAAACGATGAAAAACTGAATATTGTACAAAATGAAAAGCTATACTT
This sequence comes from Treponema sp., assembly GCA_016296655.1. Classification (GTDB taxonomy): domain Bacteria; phylum Spirochaetota; class Spirochaetia; order Treponematales; family Treponemataceae; genus Treponema_D. The sequence goes on from JAEDIW010000130.1 coordinate 710, forward strand.
TGTTTTGGAAGATTATTTTAGAGATACAGTTTTGCAGAATCAAAAACTTATTGATGATTTGATAAAATTCTTTGCGACATATTTTGATGCTCCAATTGAAGTAAAAGATAAAAATCAGTTTTTTAACAATTTGTCAAATTCAAATCTTTCTACGATGAAAGGTGAACTGGGAGAAGTTGACTATCAGGTAGAAATCAAAAACTCAAGAACAAAAAAATATGAAACCATACAGAATGAAATTCTGCGTTCTCAAGAAGAAGTTCAAATTGCAAACTTCCTTTATTTGAATAATATTGATTACGAGTATGAACCCTGCTATAAATACAATATTGAAGGAGCAAAAAAGCCGTACACACCAGATTTTAGAATCACTCAAAATGGAAATGAAGCCTATATTGAACATTTCGGCGTAACAGAAGACGGCTACAGTAACAGATATTCTGCAGAAGAATTAAAAAAATACAACAAGGCAATGCGGGATAAAGTTGCAATTCACCGTAAGCATGGAACACATCTCATTTGCACTTGCTCCCAATATAATGATGGACGGGAACTGCTTGAGCATTTAAAGGAAAAAATAGAATCATTTGGTTTTGTATTGAATCTACGAGACAATAAGGAAGTAATGCAAAAGATTTCCAATCAGGATTCCAGTCGTTATATCAGAAAACTGATAAATCTTGTAGATAGATTCATTTCAAATTTTAAGACCAACGGATATTCAGTTGAAAAATTTGATGAGTGGGGAACTCAGACAAAAAATGTAAGGACAAAACTGTTTTTAGGTATTTGCAAAGAGTGTTATTTAGAATATGAGCGATATCTTCACAAAAATAATGCGATTGATTTTTCTGACATGATAAATAAATCGGCACGGTTATTGAAAGAATCAAAATCTGTGAGCGACCAGATTGATTTTAAATATATCATTGTTGATGAATATCAGGATATTTCCCGCCAGAGGTTTGATTTAGTCGGAGCGTTGCATGACGTTACTAATGCAAAAATTATTGCTGTTGGAGATGACTGGCAGTCAATTTATGCGTTCAGCGGTTCAGACATAACTCTATTTACTAAATTTTCAGAAATCATGGGATATGCAGAACTTTTAAAAATTACAAAAACCTACCGCAATTCACAGGAAGTTATCGATATTGCCGGGAATTTTATTCAGAAAAATACGGAACAAATCAGAAAAACTTTAAAGTCCCCAAAGACAATTACTGATCCTGTAATCATTTACACTTATGATTCCAAACAAAAGAGATTTGGCGGGAATTCAAATTATAATCTGGCAAAGTCTGTTGAAACCGCTATAGAACAAATCATTGAATTCAACAAAGTTGAAAGAAAAGACTCTAAAAAGCAGGAAATTCTTTTGCTAGGAAGATTTGGTTTTGACGGGAAAAATTTGGAACGCTCAAGTCTCTTTGAATATAAAGATTACGGAAATAAAATCAAGTGTCTGAAGCATCCAGAATTAAAAATTACTTTTATGACAGCTCATGCTTCAAAAGGCTTAGGATATGATAATGTTATTGTCATAAATGGAAAGAATGAAACTTATGGTTTTCCTTCAAAAATTGAAAATGACCCAGTATTGAATTATGTTGTAAAGCGAGACGATTCTATTGAATCCGCCGAGGAACGTCGTCTTTTCTATGTTGCCATGACACGAACAAAAAACAGAGTGTATTTTATTGCTCCAGAAGAGAATCCTTCTGAGTTTTTACTAGAAATAAAGCATGATTATAAAAATGTTGTGTTAAAAGGAGAATGGAGCGAAGAAGTAAAATATGGCAGTGCATTCAAAAAATCCTGCCCAATGTGCGGTTATCCTCTTCAGCATAAAGTAAAACCTGCTTATGGGCTGAATCTTTGGATTTGTATGAACGACCCGGAAATATGTGATTTTATGACTAATAAAATTGAGGCGAGAAAACTTTCAATTCAAAAATGTGATAAGTGTGATGGCTATTTAATTGCCCGCCAGCAAAAAGATGGAAGATATTTTTTAGGATGTACAAATTATAATGCTAATGGAAAAGGTTGCAGTAATATTATTTGGAATGAAGATTATTATCGAATGAATAATCTGACTCCAGAACCTGCTGCAAAAATAGATATTCCTAAAGGATATAAAAAGGAAAAAGCATAACAAGA
>JAEDIW010000131.1 GCA_016296655.1 Treponema sp.
GTGTCCAAAGTCTACTGGAATCTACTTTCATGATAATAGAACATTATAGCACACTTTAACATTTTTTAGGGGATAAAGTATCACATTTTGTCAAAAGCTTTATTAATTCCTTCCATGTTGGCAAAATGGTGTGTCAAACTGGGGAAGAAAACATCTTTCGATTACATCATACCACTACCTGTAAAACCCCCATTCCACAGAGTGCAGAACTGTCGTTCCACTGACACTAAAACTGTCGTACTACAGACTGCAGAACTGTCGTAACATACACAAAAGATTTGTTATTATTTACAATTTGTGAATATTTTTATTATTTTAGTATTGACTTAATAAAATAGTTGTAATAATATATAAACAAATTGGAGGGTTTGGCGGAAGTAGCAAACCGCCATATTAACAATATCCTACGGGAATGACCGTAAAAACGGTGGTAAAAGTATGGCTACAGACATCGCAAAGTTTCTTAGAAAGATTCGCATTGACAGCGACGAGAGCTTGGGCGATATGGCAGACAAGATTGGTCTTTCTGCCGCTTATCTTTCGGCAATCGAAAATGATAAAAGAACTGCACCGGAAGATATGAAAGAAAACCTTTATAAGGCATACAGCCTTTCAGAGGAACAAAAGCTTGAGTTTGCACGTCTTGTTGCAGAATCAAGGAAAAAGGTCGAAATTGGCCTTTCGGGTATTCAGGCAGAACTTTTTCCTGAATATGTAGATACTGCTGTTATGTTTGCACATGACCTGTCGCAAATGAACAGAAAACAGCTTGCAGAAATAAAGGATTGTCTGCAAAAAATTAAATCGGAAGCTGCGCCTATGTAACACATGGAGGTTTATTTCAAATGGCAGAACAGATTTCTATGATTGGAACAGTCATCTTAATGATGGTTGTGGATTTTAAGAAAATGGCTGTTGAGTTCAGAAAGTTTTTTGAACTCGACTCTACACAAAACTTTCCGGCCCTGAACATTGCAGAAAAAAAACTTTGTCAGGCTGATGCACAGTTTGAGTTCAATATTATTGCCGATGCGGACTGGTATTACAAAGACAGTATTCAGGCATATTACAAACATCGTTCAAACTGTCATGAGATTGGCATCAAGGAATCTGTTTACCAAAAAGCCCGTAATGGAGACCGCTGTGCGCTTTATTCAATTGCGCATGAAATCTCTCACTGGGGATTGATAAACTACTTTAAGTTAAGTACAGGAATACCAGAATCAGAACAAATTGATCCGATTACAAAAGCTGTTTTTATAAAAATTCATGAAAACATAGCAGATTTACTTACCTCTCTGCTTGTGTTCAGTGAAGAAGAACTTTTGCAGGCAAAAGGCGCAGGAGATTTGGATTTAAGCTCGTTCATGGGCAAAGACCAGTTATCTCTTGCGCACTTTTATTGTCAGAATCATGAAACTCTGAAAGAAAATTTCATGAAGAAACTTGTGTCGCATATTACGGCACAAAAAAACAACTCTGAATTACAAAGGAGGATTAGCTAGATGGCCACTAGGCAAAAAAATAAGCTCCCGTTTAATTGGCGTTAAACAGAAGCTTTGCATAGATTCTATAGTAGAATCATAAATCGACTGAACAATTATACTATAAATCTATGCTCTCTGTCAAAGACTTTTTTTTCTTAATACAGTGCTGTAAAAATCATGAGGCTCTGTATTCAAAGTTTTTGGTCTCCACCGTTCCGTTGGTTCGGCTTTGACAAAATCATTTTTTCCAATGGTGATTTCGATATTTTGGTAAGTTACAAACCAAAGCTTAATCACCGCATTTATTATAGGAGCATAGACCGTTATGGCAACTTCTAATTTTAAAAATGCAGACAGCATCTTAAGTGTGACTCTGCGCAAAAATCAGTTCTCTGCAGAAGAGAATTCATTCATCGGACGTGTAACAAGAAACACAGTAACTCTTGAAAACTTAATTGCATCAATCTCAGAAAAAAATCCAGGAGTAAGCCCTTATATGATTCAGCATGTTGCAAATCTTCTGGGAGACGAAATGATTAAGTCATGGCAGAATGCAAAGTCAGTAGATGTTCTTGGACTTGGAACAATGTACATCAGCGTTGCAGGAAGCATAAGTGGAGAAAATCCAGGCGGTTCGAGTATTCCAGGATTCAAACTAAACTTTACTCCAAGCAGCCGTGCTCAGGAAGCGCTGGATAGTCTTAAAGTTGATAAAGTTATAATCGCAGATTCAAATCCTGTAATTGACAGAATCATCAATACTTTTAATCAGAATGAGGAACGAAACCTGTTAAAAGGAAAAGGCGTGCGCATTACAGGAACAAAACTCAAAGTAATGGGCGAAGATTCTGGAATCTGGTTTGCACCGCTGGACTCTGAAGGAAATGTGAGCAAAGATGAATCTGCATGGATTGAAGTAGCAAAAGAAACAATCAGCTGCAACAAACCAAAAACACTGGAATTTTATGTTCCAGACAGCATCGCACAAGCCGATTACAAAATCGTAATCCGCACCCGTTACTGCTCTGGCGAAAAGCAATTAAAGTCTGTTCTATCAACAGTCAGTAAAACTGTTAATGTAGCAGCATAGTTCTGATTTTCAAAAAAAAAGTTACCCCAGAAATTTTTGTTTTTGGGGTAACTCTAATCCTATAAATTTCTAAGAACAAATATCGAGTTTTACTTTTTTAATTCTTTGGGTGGCTTTTTGGTTGCTTAGACTTCGCTCAGCAGCCAAAAAACAGGCTTTTCAGGGTTCCGGCGTCAAAGCGCCTTCATTCCTTCGCTACGCTTCGGAACTGGCTGCGCCAGCCCTTCTCCTAAGGGGCTGGCCCCTTAAAATCCCCAATATAATTCCCGCGAGTTT
>JAEDIW010000132.1 GCA_016296655.1 Treponema sp.
ACAACTTGAACTGGATACTTCAGCAATTTCTTCAAAGACTCTGCCCTCAATTCAGCCGCATGCTTTTCTTTATATTGAACTGCTGAATCAATTCCATCAATTTTTGTGATCATATAGGTCTTGGAAGATAAATCTTTTACCTCAATGGTCACATTGAATTTTGTTTTCTTTGTATCTGCAATTCGTCCGGAAATAAACGACATGTCCATACCGGAAACAACTTTTACCTTGGCCTTACTCAAAGAAGGTATGATGACAGTTCCTGATTCTGTTACCTGCAATTTTTTCAGATCCATTTCACTTACAAAAACTGCAGTCTGTTCTGTATTTTTTTCAAGCTCGTTTCCAAGTTTCTTTTCCGCAACCACAGTCTGTGCAAAAAGAGAAAATGAAATAAATGCTGTAAATAATAATGATATGATTTTTTTCATTCCTACTATTCTCCTACATCAAATAACTAGCAAGGTCTTCAGCTTCTTCAACTGCGGCCTTTGTCTGTGCTTCCTGGGTATCTAGTTTTTTTCCTTCGAGTCGGGCCTTTGCTGTTTCTGCGTTGCTTGCAGCTCCTTCTGCATTAGCTTTTGCTTTTTCTGTTTCAAGGCGAGCCATCTGTGCTTTATATAAAGCTTCTTCTTCTGCCTGTTTTTTTGCATCTTTTTTATCTGCGTCTTCCTTCATTTCGCTAAAGAGTGCTCCAACTTTCTTCTTTGTTTCTGAAGTTAAGTCAGCTCCGCCCATTAAGTCCATAAGATATTTTTTACAAATATTATCCCAGGTTGTTTTATCCATTGAATAAACTGTGTAATAAATGTATTTTTCTTCAATAATTTTTTTTCTTTTTTCATCTTTCTTTGTTGTACGAACCTTCTGCCAGAACTGAGTTTCTTCCCGTAAGCCTGCCATTTCTGCCTTTGTTTCACTTGCTGCAACAAACAAAGCTTCAAGCTGGCCTTCATCATTTAAGCCCTGTCCAACTCTACCGATTACTTTCTGATTCAATTCTGCAGCCTGTGCATATGCAAAACCAGAACGACTTAAAGCCTGAGCTGTTGCTTCTGTCTTTCCGGTTGCCATGCTTACTTTTACGATTCTTGAATTATCCATATCCCATTCTTTTTTGAATGTAGAAGCATTACCACGGCGAAGATTTTTAAGCCATGTTGGAGCACTTACTTCTCCCAATGCTCTGTCTGTCCAGTCAATTACTGTTGCTTTGTCTGCATTTTTCTGAACTTTTACTCCAAGTGTTCTGTCTTTTGCAAACATACTTGCTGCCATGCTTAGAATTACAATTAATCCTGTAAAAATTTTTTTGTTAATTTTTTTCATCTTAATTTACCTCCGATGATGTTTATAAACTAAAGCTTTTCGCTGAACTTTTTGTTCAGGGCGTTTTTAATTTGTTCTGTTAATTTTGGGTATAATTTTTTCTGTGCGCTTTCGATTGTGTAACCGATTGATTTTTCGTCTGAAGATAGTTCATATGAGAAAACGGTCTTTGCTTTTTTGCTTGAGATTTTTATGTTTACTGAAGGTTTGATTGAAACAGGGTCAGCTCCTGTTTTGTTGTCATCAACAATGATTTCTGCAACATAGTTTGCTTCTGCTTTTGTCTTTGCAACAGTAAATCCTGTATCTGTCAGAACTGTAGAAACTGCCGTTGAAATCATTTTGTTGTAATCTGAATTTATATTGATGCAAATCGAGCAGTTTTGTTTTGCTGTTTCAAATATTACAGGGATTTCTGCTATTTCATCACGCTCTTTCTGGTACTGTGCTTCTTCTAACGGATTTATGATTCTTCCATATTCAAGCTTCTGTAAAAGTTCAGTTCCAACAGTCCAGACTTTTTTGCACATTCCAAGTTTTGTAAAATAATCTGTTTCTTTTACAAGATTTTTATAAAGCCCTGAAAAACTATTTTTCTTTATGTCAATCTGGGGTTTATACTGCTGCCATGCTTCATCACGATTCATGTAGACAACGCAGTACCATTTTTTTTCTGACTTTACATAAAAGGGATCTGTGTATTCCAGACCAAAAAATTCAACCTGAGACTGAACGTTTACTTCATCAACAACCACAGTTTTTTCGTCAATGGAATCATTTGTCGTTACCGAGCTGAGAGTTGTAGAAAGGCTTGCATTTACACTTGACTGAAAATATCTTGAAAGGGCACCTATCGCATCTGTTTTTGCCTTTTCAGCACTGTCGCCACTTCCGCGCTGTGCAAGATATTCACTGTTTGGATAAACTTTACGGTAATTTTGAACCCAATCCGGCATAACTTGATGTTTGGCAAATAATCCGAAGCTTAAAACAGACAATGCAACTAATAAAAAAGTTCTTTTCAATACAAAAACTCTCCTTATTATATGGTCGAAATTTAACAACTTTTTTATCTGTAGTAATATTTTACTATACCAAACTTTAATTAGCAAGTTCTTTCTAACCACACCGAGTTATTAATAAAATTTTACTATTATGGAAATATGAGTTTCAGAGATAATTTAAAAGAGGCTATGTTTATTGCCAACATTACAACTAAAGAATTAGCAGCAAAGACTGGCATTAAAGAAGGCACTATAAGTAATTATCTTAAGAATAAAGGATCTCTGCCAAACATAAAGGCAGGGACAGATCTTGCGAATGCTTTAAATGTCAGTGTAAATTTTCTGGTTTACGGATACGATGAGGATAAAGCGAAAAATTCCTTTAATACAGTAATCTCGAAATACTTAAAATATTATAAAATGGTAAATCAATTAGATTCTCTTTCCAAAGAATTCCAAAGTGCAGTAATTTTAATGGTAGATGCACTTTCAAAAAACAGTTGATATAAATTACTG
>JAEDIW010000056.1 GCA_016296655.1 Treponema sp.
ATCCTGGTGGAACTGGAAGACTTAAAGGAGCCTTTGCCATCTGAGCAAGGTTAGCTCCTTTACCACCAAGAATAGGACGCATTGATTCATCGCCTTCAGCGTCGCCGTTACCAAAAAAGTAAACATACTTTGTAGCCATTTTCTTCTCCGTGAAATAAATGTTGACTGATTTTACCCTATTATGCATGTAATTGTCAAATTACTGTTTTAAAATGGGATTTTCCTGACTTAAAAAAATCTTCGGTTTGTATTCTGAATTTACATCAGGGCGTTTCCATCCTTTGCACAGCCCAGTCGCCCCGCAATGTTCCGTTTTCAGCTGCGCTCATTCTATGCAAAACAAGTTTTGCTTACGATGCCTGCGGCAAGGAGGGTGCAGCCTCTGCCTGCACCTGCGAGTTTCCTTCGAAAACTCGTTTTTATATGTGCGCTCTCGCGCATGACCTTGCCAGCGGCAAGGATAGGAGGGGCTTGTCCACTGGAGCGAGCGAACGTAGTGAGTGAGTGAAGCGGATGAGCGGCTAGCGAACCCCGGATAGCCTGATTTTTGGTTGGTTTGGTTCCTGAGCGAAGTCGAAGGAAGCGAACCAGCCAAAAAGCCGCCCTAAAAAATTGGAAAATCTTTTTGTCAGGTTGTTACCAACTTTGAAAACTGATATATTCAATACATGAAAAATAAAGCTAAAAAAGAACTTGCAGTCTGTGGATTTGAAGCTGTAAAAGCTCTGGCAAAAATTCATCCTGAAAAAATAAACCGTTTGTATTTTGATGAAAGCCATAAATTTGATTTTGGTGAAATTTGCAGGACACTGGCTTCAAGGAAAGCTCCATATAATATTGTAAAAGATGCTGCAGAACTGGAAAAACTCTGCGGAAGCGTGCATCATCAGGGAGTTGTCGCAATGATTGCCCAGCCGGAAATTATGCCGCTTACAAAAGAAATTACGGTTGAATGGTTACATAAAAAAGAAAGTGCCCTGATTCTTGACAGAGTTGGAAATGCCAACAATCTGGGAGCAATTGTCAGAAGTGCTGCTTTTTTTGGAATGAAGAACATTGTAATTCCAATGGCAGAACAGCAGGCTTCGGTTACAACTAGTTCCTACAGAATTGCTCAAGGGGGAATGGAATTTGTAAACATTTATTCAATTTATTCCATTCCTAAATTGCTTCAGGCAATGAAGGGCAAAATGGTAAGCTTTGGTACAGATTTAAAGGCCAAAAAACAGGTTTCAGAAATTGCAGGACTTTGCAAGTCAAAACCTGCTCTCATCGTTCTTGGCAACGAAGAGCATGGAATTTCAAAAGATGTTCGTGAAAACTGCGATGAGCTTGTAATCATTCCTTTTGCTGGTATGGGTAAAAATATGGCGGCTTCTGTCGAAAGCCTTAATGTTGCACAGGCAGCTTCCGTCATTTTGTATGAGTGGGCTGCTTGCCTGCGTTAAATGTAATTTTGCAATGGAGATTTTTATGAAATATTTGATTTTTTCCGATGTTCACGGTTCTGCTGCAGCCTGTGAAAAAATACTGGAACATTTTAAAAGACTGAATGTCGATTATATGATTCTTTTGGGAGACATTCTGTATCATGGCCCAAGGAACCCGCTGCCCGAAGGTCATAATCCTAAAAAAGTTGCAGAACTTCTGAACAGTTATGCCGACCAGCTTATTTGCTGCCGGGGAAACTGTGATGCCGAAGTTGACCAGATGGTTTTGAATTTTCCTGTTTTGGCTGACTTTGCTTTTGTTGTTGATGAAGGCATAAAAATTTTCTGTAGTCATGGGCATATTTATTCACCGTTGCGTGCCGACGGAAACATTGCCGTAGAAAGCAGTAAAATTCCGGCTATTGCAAAAGCAGGGATTGCTTTTTACGGACATACCCATGTTCAAGTGCTTGAAAAAAATGCAGATGGCATTATTGTCTGCAATCCAGGTTCTGTTTCTCTGCCGAAAGGGGAAACTCCTGCCGGTTTTGCAGTCTATGAAAATGCCTGTGTTACTTTATACGATATTGAAGGAAATCCTTTGAAGCAGCTGCACTGTTAGGGAAGTGCTGTCTTTTTTTGATTAAATAAAAAGGCATGCTGATTTTAGCAGTATGCCCTGGCTTAGTTTTTTTATAATCTTAAGGTGATGTTTTATGGCTGATTCTTTTCAGGGTGAAATGCTTTGCGTTTTTCTGCTGATTCTGATAAACGGACGAATCTTTTTTTCAAAGCATAAAAACAGCATAACGATTGCCGCTCTGGCACCAGTTGTTTTGGTTGTTTCAATTTTTCAGTTTCTGGCACAGGGATGCAGCTTTTTTGAAATTTCTATATTTGTAATTTCGCTTTTTACTTTTCTGGCTAACATTCATTCATTTTCAAGATTCATTTCACATCTTTATGTAGACAGGTACAGACCGGCTTTTTACATTTTTTCGATGATAATGCTGCTGCTTACTTTATTGCTTGGCGGACTGATTTTTTATTTCAGGGAAGTACCAGTTGAAAGCAAGGATTTTGGCGTTATTGAAACAAAGGAACGGCTTTCTGATAAAAATGCTGTTCTGTTTACTTTTGAAGAACCTTCTGAAAAAAATGACAAGCCTGTAATACTTTTTAGTGCAGATAAACGCAGCGATGTTTCCCGTTACAGGCCATATCTGGTAATGCTGGCAAAACGTGGTTTTAAAATCTATGCGGTAACTTTGTTTGATCCGACAATCTCTTATTTCAATTCTTTTTTTAATTTTCCAGTTCTAAGGCGAAGTACGCTGATTTTCTGTTCCCTTTACTACCCTGAAGATTATGAGCTGTTAAGGCAAAGATTTTTACCTGCCATTGAAAAAGAATATGAACTGCTGAGAAAAATTGCTGTTGAACGTAATGGAAATAACTGCAAAATGATTCTTATAGGTGATTCCATGCATTCGCAGGCTCTGCCAAATTTAATGCAAACAGGATTTTATGAAGGTTCATTCATGCTGTCTGAAATTGACCGCTATTCTACAAAAGGATATGGCTGCGTAAATATTACGGCACCATTTCTGGCTTTTTTGCTGAAAGAAAAAAGGAATGCTTCTATGGAACTTCCTGCATATATGGCTCTTTGCACAGAAGAAGCCATTCAAAGAATTACTGAAAAAAAGCCAGATTCCGCTGATTCTAAAGAAATTGGAGAAAACAAAGATGACGCTGAAAGAAATTGATGGATATTTCAACAGTTTTTTGAAAAAAGAAAATTTTTCTGCTGACCCTTCACGAAACGGCATTCAAATCGAAAATTCAGATGTACTGCACAAAGAAATAAAAAAAGTTGCCTTTGCAGTGGATGCCTGCGAAACGACTGTGCTACAGGCTGCAAAAGAAAATGCTGATTTACTTTTTGTTCATCATGGGCTTTTTTGGGGCGGTTGTGAAACTGTAACAGGAATTCATTACAAAAGACTGTCAGCTTTTTTGAAAAATGACATTGCTTTATATGCAAGCCATATTCCGCTTGATGCAAATCCTGAAACAGGCAACAATTATGGTCTTGCGTTCCGCCTTGAAATGGAAAACCTCATGCCGTTCGGTCAGTGGAAAGGCATGACTCTTGGTGTAAAAGGCGAACTGAAGCAGGCATCTACAGTTGAAAAAATAGCTGAAAAACTTCTGCGCAAAACCGCCTGCCCCAAACTGCTGAAATTTGGTCCAGAAAAAGTAAAAACGGTTGCAATTATTTCTGGAGGAGCTGGAGATGAGCATGTTCAAGCAGCTCTAGAGGGCGTTGACCTGTATATTACAGGAGAAATTGGTCATGAAGATTTTCATTCTATTGAAGAACTGAATCTTAATGTCATTGCCGGCGGTCATTATGAAACAGAAACCGTAGGTGTAAATCTTGTACGGCAAAAACTTGAAAAGGAAACTGGCATTGAAACTGTTTTCATTGATGTTCCTACAAGTTTATAAATAGATTTAAGATGGCATTTACTGTACAAATAAAAATGAGGAAAAAATATGAAAGATTTTTTTAATAAGAAAAAACTGCTGCCTCTGCTTTTAACTATTTTGGTTTTTGCAGCTGACCAGATTTCAAAAATTCTGGTTGTAAATATGATTCCACCATTTTCAATTGGCTGCTCGTTTTTTGGGGACTTACTGAGGATTATTCATGTCAGCAACGAAGGCATTGCCTTCAGCATGGGAAGTTCACTCCCTGGAAATATCCGCTCAATTCTTTTTGGTGTAGCGCCATTTGTCGTGATACTGGTAGTTTTTGCAGTTTATTTCAGGAACAATGATTTTTCTGACTTGCAGAGATGGTGTATTTGCGGCGTTTTGGGTGGAGGCTTGGGAAATTTATTTGATCGGGTGTTCAGAAGCGAAGGAGTTGTAGACTTTATTGATGTAAAGTTTTTTGGACTGTTCGGATTTGAAAGATGGCCAACCTTTAATATTGCAGATTCTGCAGTTGTCATCTGTGGAATAATTTTAATAATTTCTTTTATCTGCATTGAAGCAGGTAAAAAATAAAAAAAACAGGAGGTGTAATAAAAACTTTGCCTGAAATAGCGTCAAAGTTTTTATTCACAAGTTCGCGTTGCGAACTTCCTTATCAACTGCCGCTTCTCATTTCATTGCGAAGCGGCATAAAAAGTCAATCGATTGCTGAAACAATCTTCTTGACTTTTTATGGGAGAAATTTATATGGCAGAAAAGAAGATTTCAGAATACAAACGCAAGCAGAATACTGTTATTTTTGCAATAGTAACAGGCTTGTTGAACATAGGATTCATGCTGGCATTGATGTTTGCAATGTTTGTGATTTTTACAGTTATTGTATACAGGCTTATGCATTGCACTTCGCCTGTACCAGTTCAGCTTGCAATCCCAGTAATCATGATAGCTGGATTTGCCTTGGATTTTATTCTTTCAACGAAGTTAATCCGTCTGCTGATTATAAAATTTAACCTTGCAGATAAAATTAACAAAAAAGTTGCAGACCAGTATCTGTATGACAAAAAACATCCAAAAAGCGAAAGCTGACTCTAAAAATCAATATCCATCCGACATTGCACGGTTTGCATCTTTCTGACAAAGTTCTGCATAAACAAGACTGCGTTTTTTCAATTCGTCCTTCAATTCCTGAGGGAAGGGCATAAAACGCCAGAAAATTCCGCGAACCGTTTTATCTAGACGCTGAACCCCTTTGGATTCTTTTGTAATCCAAAGGATATAATCTTCTATGAAGAATGATTTTAAATCACCTTTTAATTTTTGACTGTCAACCCACTGATAGTACTGTCCTGTCAGACCTTCTTCCATCCAATAGTAAGAGGCCTTTTCCTTTGCAACCTGCCAGCGTAAATCGGCAACGGCTCTTAAAATAGAAATCTGTAGACTACGCGGATACATTGGAACAACAATTCTTCCTCGGCTTGTAATGCGATTGTATCTGTCAAACGGTTCCCAGCAGAATCCAAAATCGCCGTAAGAAGGAACTAATATTACAAACGGAACAATTCTGTTTGGAACATTTTTGTGAATTCTGCAAAAAGCACCCGGATCAATAGATTCAATCCAGGCAAGCGTAGAAATTACATTCTCACGGAATCCTGTTTCTTTTGGCAGACAATGGAAGAATTCCCGTGAAAAAATAGGAAACTGATTTCCTTGACGGCCTACAGACATTTTTACCATCTGCCGCACTGTAGTCATTTCAGTTTCAATTTCACCTTTGTTTATCTGAACAATCTGAGGACCTCGTGCAAGTTTTTCCTGAACAGAGTCATAAACCTTTTTTGATTCCTGATATTCCCGTAAATATGAAGAAAGTTCCTTGTCGTTTTTGGAAAGCTGACGAAGCCTGTCTGAAATTTCAGAAAAAAGTTTTTTCTGTGTTTCTGAATATGGAGTTTTATGCGGCTCAAATCCTATAAGTGGCTGATGCTCAAGCAACATTTCTACACGGTTTTTTAGCTCAAGCTCAAGCATGCTGCGTTCATTTTCCTTTATACTCAGAAGGCTTTCTGCACTCTGAAGTTTTCCAGAATTTTTACTTTGCAACTGCATAAGCCTCTGCTGCTCAACTGTATCAACCTGCCCATCTGCAAGATTTTTATGCTGCGGACGAGACTCATCTGTAGCAGAAAGAGAAAGATTACCTCTTGCAATTTCTTTAAACCACTCGTCAAGATAAAAAACTGGTTCTCCAGTGTTATTTTCCAAAATGGCTTTTGAAAAAAGCAGTTTCTGTTCGGTTGTAAAAAGCGATGGCAAAAGAACACCAAAGCGCAAAAGCATTCTTTTTGATATTGGAACAAAGTCATCGCCCATTTTTGGGGCAACTGAACGGAACAGTTCCCAATATGCAGTTACCATTTGCTGCCTGTAAACTGCCCGGTCTTTTGGATCTGCACATTTTAAATATTTTGTAAGAACAGCATGAACTCTCTGTGCAGAATTATCTTCTCCAGTAAGCGCAGTTTTATAATAGGAAGAATCATTAAAAATATCAGAAGGAGTTTCTTCAAAAATTTTCTCAATTGGAGCAAAAGCCTTCTTAGACAGGTCAACCTTTATGATTTTGCTTTCAGGCGACTCTTTTTTTGAAAAATCATCATCAAGACCATCTTTTTCAGCAGGTTGAGAATCTCCCTGAGAGTCTGCAAAATTTGCAGCAGCATTGGATGTTGCCTGATTTAAAAGGGCCTGAATTGAATCGTCCAAAATTTGATTATTCATTAAAAATCTCCTGCATATCGTGCATCAACCATATAAGCAACTCTAAAAATTTCAATTTTAAGAGGCTTTCTTATTATAGCATAAGGGAATGTTTATTGCAGTTCAATTTTCAATAAATTCATTTCTTTTTATGAAGAATTTCTGTATTCTGAACATCTTTTTGGCAGCGTATATTAGCTTCAGCAAAAAAATGCAAAACCACCTGAAATTTTCAAATAAATTTTCCAGAAGAGAGGCTTACTTCACCGCTTTGCAAATTTATTAAGGTGCCGTCTTCTTTTTCTACAACAAGGGCTGCATCGTCTGTAATATCAACAGCTTTTGCCATAAACTTTTGCTGTCCATTTATTACAGGAGAAATTTCCATAGTTTTGCCAATAAGAAATGTTAAATCCCTGTACTCCTGCATAATTGCCCTGGATTCTGCGCTATTCATGTCCTTTTCCTGAATTTCATAAAGCCTTGCAAGTTCTATGGAAGTCTGGGCTGCAAGTTCGCATCGCTTTGTTTTTACAGATTTTTCGCCAAAAAGAGAACCTGCAATACCTGAAATTTCCTGTGGAAAACCTTTTCCTGTTTCGCAAATATTTATTCCAATTCCGACAATAGCGGCCTGAATTTCGCCTGTTTCAAAATTTGCAATTCCTTCAGTTAAAATTCCGCAAATTTTTTTACCATTGGCAAAAACATCATTGACCCATTTTATTTTTGCGTCAATGCCATAAACTTTTTTTATTGCATGGCATACGGCAACAGCAGCCGTAGCTGTCATTTTTGCAGGCTGAATGATGTTCTGTCTGGGAATGTAAATCATTGAAAGATAAATGCCGTTCTGTGCAGGTGAATAAAATTTCCTTCCCATGCGGCCACGTCCGGCTGTCTGACTCTCTGCAACTATTACATGCTCATGGAGTTTTTCACCTTCAGGACTAAGCAGTCCATCTCCAAAACGCAGAAATTCAGCCTGAGTACACTGCCTTTTACATTCAGAATTCGTAGAATCAATCACAGAATGAACTTCAAAAGTTATTTTTGAATTTTCCGGCAAAAAAGAATTCAACTGTTCTATAGAAATGACATCATCTGCATTTGCCAGCCTGTAACCTTTGTTTGTTACAGCCTGAATCTGTATACCTTCTTTTATAAGTGAATTTACAGCTTTCCAGACAGCAGTTCTTGAAACATTGCATTGCGCAGCCAGCTCCTGCCCGGAAACAAAGCCAGCAGCTTCATTTTCAGCAGAATTTGCGGCCTTGTATAGAGTTTTAAAAACCTGCTGCTTTGTTGTCATTGGCATGAAATTTCCTTTAAGGTTGCAAGAACAAGACTGGCACTCAGTTTTGCAGCTATTTCTTCATTGAAAGAATAGACAGATTCGTGTCCATCGTCTGCCATATCTGACATGCAACGGATAATTAAAAAAGGAATTCCGTTTACAAAACATGCATGAGCTATTGCAGCTCCTTCCATTTCTACACAGGCAGGATTACAAATCTGCTGAATGTGATTTTTTATTTTTCTGTCAGAAATAAATTGATCACCAGATGCAATTCTGCCGGCAAAAGCCTTATGTCCTTCTGCTTCAGGAATAGAATGAAAAGCTTTTTGGGCTGCATCAAGCATCATTTTATCAGCCTGAAAACAGCTGGTCTGCATCTGAGGAATTTCTGTAGGCTTATAGCCAAAACCTGTTGCGTCCATGTCATGATAAACGGCTTCTGTTGAAAGAACTATATCAAGCACCCCAAGACCATGTGCCATTGCACCAGCAATTCCTGTGTTTATAATTTTTGAAACATTAAATTTATAAATTAAAGCCTGAGCACAAAGAGCTGCATTTACTTTGCCAACACCACTTTTTACAACAACTACATTCAGATTGTTAAGTTTTCCTTCAAAAAAAGAAAGACCTGCAATTTCTGTAATTTTTGCCTTTTGCCCATTGGAATTCATAAGTTCTTTGAAAAAAGCAACCTCAACTTCCATAGCTCCAATTATTCCGACTTTTTCCATAATTTCTCCCCAAAAAAAATCTGCTGACATAATGACATAAAAATCGTTTTTTTTACAGATGCAAAAAAAACGAAACTGCCCCGGAATACCTGATTTCAATTCAAAATATAGCAATTAAAATACCAAAAACGTATTAGTTTGATACTATTATTTACTAAACCGCAAAAAAACGCAATAAATGCGAAAGAATCAGTTAAATTCGATTGACATTTTTTTTGTAAAAAACTATATTAACCATAGCAGCAACAAATTATGAAAGGGTCGCATTCCTTCCTCCTTTTTGCGACCCTTTTTCTTTTTAAACCTCCTTTTAGATTGAAGGTCTGTCATCTTTTGGCAGACCCTTTTTTTGCCTCAAAAACTGAAAAAACGAAAGGTCATCTGCCCATCTGTTTATTCTTCGTTTTAACTTTCAAAAACTTTTAAGTGGTTGTATAGTAGGATTATATAAGGCTATGTTTGTGCAGCAGACTGAGCTTCATTACCTGTAATTTCACAAAAAAAGGATTTTGGTAGAAATATGGCAGCAGATAAAAATATACCTCGATGGAATTTAGATTCGATTTATCCTTCACTGGAAAGTTCTGAATACAAAAATGCACTTAAAGAATTTCAGAATGGAATGGATCAAATTGATCTGCTTTTTGAGACAGCAGAAAAACTTGATGGTAACAGTCCTGATAATTTTGATTTTGCATTATGGCTGAGCACTTTTATTCCTGTTTCAGATAAACTTGGAGCATTGGAAGAATCCTTGTCGGCCTATGCATATTTAATTTATTCCGTTGATACAGTAAATAAAAAGTTTTTGGACAACATGGCATACATCGATCAGCTTGGTCTGCGCTCCCAGAAACAGTCTTTGCGATTCAGGGCTATTTTGAAGAAAAACCTGAAAAAATTGCCGGAATTCTACAGGAGATACCCTCAGCTTGCAGAATATGAATTTATTCTGAATGAAGAACTTGATGCTGTAAGCCACCAGATGACAGATGCTGAAGAAAATCTTGCTTCTGATTTGCAGCGGACAGGAGGCGATGCCTGGGAACGACTGCACGAACAGTTGATTTCTACGCTAAAGGATGTACAGACTGGAAAAACATTCAACGAGCTTAGAAATGATGCATATTCAGCAGATGAAAAAATCAGAAAATCTTCTTATGAAAAAGAGCTGGAACTTTTAGCACAGAACAGAGTTGCCTTTGCCGCCTGCCTGAATAACCTGAAAGGCGAAACCTGTACATTGAATAAACGCCGTTCATGGCAAAATGCAATTGACCGCTCTCTGGCAGCAGCCAGAATGAGTCGCAAAACATTGGATGCCCTGATTGGAGCAATTGAAGACAGTCTTCCGTTCTGGAGAAAATACCTGAAAGCAAAGGCAGAAATACTTTACAAAAATAAAAAAAATTCTGAAAAAGACAATGGGCTTGCTTTTTACGATTTATTTGCACCGCTGCCTGTAAAAACAACCCAAAGTGAAAATTCTATTTTAAACAAAACATGGACATTTGAAGAAGCAAAAAACTATATACTAAAGGAATATGCTTCATTCAGCAGCGAAATGGGAGCTTTTGCAGAAAAGGCCTTTGAGAAAAACTGGATTGATGCACAAATCCGCAGCGGAAAAGTCGGAGGGGCTTATTGCCAGGATTTTCCGGCACAAGGAGAATCCCGCATACTTTCAAACTTTACAGGCGCTTTTTCAGACATTATTACTCTAGCTCATGAGCTGGGTCATGCTTATCACCATTTCTGCATAACCGGCAATCCTTATGCGCTTTCTTCTTATCCTATGACACTTGCAGAAACAGCAAGCACCTTTGCAGAAACCATTGTAAAACAGGATATTTTAAAAGAAGCATCAGAGGATGAAAAACTTAGCCTGATTGAATTTGATTTGCAGGATGCATGTCAGGTTCTGGTTGACATTTTATGTCGCTTTTACTTTGAACAAAGCGTATTTGAAAAACGTGAACAAGGTGAACTTACAGCAGACGATTTCTGCAGCCTGATGAAAGCAGCTCAGGAAAAATCTTATGGAAACGGGCTGAACAAATACAGGCATGAATATATGTGGGCCGTAAAATCCCATTATTACAGTACAGGGCTTGATTTTTACAATTTCCCGTATGCTTTCGGACAGCTTTTTGCGCTAGGTCTGTATGCACGCTACAAAAAAGAAGGTCCTGCTTTTGCAGAAACTTACAGAAACCTTCTGGCCGATACAGGAAAAATGAGCTGCGAAGATTTGTGCAGGAAGGCAGGCTTTGACATCTCTGCAAAAGACTTCTGGGAAAGCGGAATCTCTGTTTACAAAGAAGAATTTGCAGAAATGGAAAAACTGCTCAACAAATGAGAACTTTCTCCACAGGAATAAAAAAAGCGAATTTGCCGGATAGCGAAAATTCCGGCAAATTTTCCTCGCCCACTTCAATTTATTAACAGGGATATGTCAGTCTTTGTTCGGTGGGGTTGTCTAAAACTTCTGTTTTGTATTTTCTGGTATAGAACTTGGCCATAGACAGATTCAAGTCAAGGTAGTTTCCGCAATCTTTTGGGGAAGCTCCAGGAATTGTGCCTTCAAAGTTAAGGATAAAGTCTGCCATGCGCCTTAATACACCTATAATATCTTGAGGGCACAAATCTCCTTTGAAAATAACATAAAAGCCTGTCCGGCAGCCCATAGGACCAAAATAAATCGTTTTTTCCTTCCATTCAGAATCATTACGCAGGAAAGTTGCTCCCAGATGTTCGATAGCATGAATTCCTGCTGTGTCCATAACAGGTTCCAGATTTGGTCGTGTAAAGCGAAGATCAAAAGTTGTAACAACTACATCTTTTTCCAGATAGTCCTTTCTTGAAACATAAATGCCTGTAAGTAAGTCCAGATGATTTACTGTAAAACTTGCAATTTTTTCCATAGAAAAAAAGTAATTGAGAATATTTAATGTTTCAAGTAGAAAATTATGTAAAAAATGAATTTTTGTGCAATTTTTTTTTAGAAAGAAACTTTTGTTATGCAATAAATTTTTACTGTAAAAAACTGTTTCTGTTAGATAAAAGGCGACTTCATCTCAATGAAAAGCCTTAAAAATATTTGCAAGGCTTTTCACAGAGGCATATATTGCCTGCAAAAAAATGCCAAATTTATTTTTCTAATATCACTATATTTTTCTGATTGGGTGCCTGATTACTGTCTTCCATTTTTCTTTAGAACATTTTCTTGGATCGCTCAAATATATTTCATGATGAAGTCTATTTTCTGAAAAATCATTCTCATAACCATTTTCGTTTATGTATTTATTCATAAGTTCAATTGTGGCAGGTTCATCATCAAATGAACCGTGATGCATAATCTGAACGCATAAACCTTCATCTAAAGACAGAAATTCAGCTTTTGAGCAATCGATTTTCTTTTTAGAAGAAGCAGCCTGAACTGCCCATTCAAAATCCTTTTTGTTTACAAAATCCGGAAGGCGCATTAAAGAAATCCAGTGAAAGCCATCTTTGCACTTATAATCACAACCGTCAACGCCTTCCTGCCACCATAAACCTTCCAATGGAGGAACCACATATTCATAAAAGCCTGCAATTTTATAGTCAGTTTTGCAGCTCATTTTTATTGTATAAGCTATGGAATATAAAATTCCAACTGCCTGCTGATATTCACCTCCATCTTCATTAGGATTGCCTTGTCCACGAAAGGCAATAAAATTTGCCTTTGGAACGTTTACTATTTGCGGGGCATCTTTTGGCAAATAAAATTCTTTGTATTCTTTCTTAAAATCAAAAGCCATATTTTCTCCCATAAAAAGTCAAGAAGATTGTTTCAGCAATCGATTGACTTTTTATGCCGCTTCGCAATGAAATGAGAAGCGGCAGTTGATAAGGAAGTTCGCAACGCGAACTTGTGAATAAAAACTTTGACGCTATTTCAGGCAAAGTTTTTATTACACCTCCTGATAATTAGTTTTGACTTAGTATACAAAGAATAATATGACAAGGTTATGTCATATTTATAAAATTTGTATTGATTTTTTTTCGCTACTGTCCAACTAACTTGCCTGAAATTCGAGTTTTCTAAATTAACCGTAATCTGAAAAAGTTTTGATAAAAAAGCATCAATGCTATAGAATTGGGAGATAATTATGAAGTTTTATGAAACGTTAGAAAAAGAAATCCTGAGTGCAATAACGCCAGAACTGAATGAACAGTATTTTGTGTTATCTGAGTATTTACAAACTTATAACGGGGTATTCATAGGTCGTGACCCCACAAAAGACGGTTTCGGCGATTCTGCTATGATTTACGGTTACCCTGATAAAGGAAGTCCAAAACACCCTATAACGCCTTTGAAAACTTTTGAAGAAGTCAAGAATTACTATGAAAACATTGTAAAAGGTTACAAGGTCTACAAACTGCGTGAAGGCATTGAAGTAATGTTCAGAGAACGACAAATGCCAGTAGATTATGAGTCAAATTTTACACCAGAATTAAAGGACAAAATAGAAGAATGGTTTGATGCGTGGTGTGATTACAAAAGCAAGTTCACAACTGTTGAGGACAAAGAACAACACCTGGAAAATGTTTATAATTTAGGAGTTGTTCTTGAAAACGCAGTAAAAAAGTTGCTTAACCTTTAAGCAATTAAAACAGTTTGCATTAACAACTTGTCAAAAGATTTTTAAGTGTTTGAGGGGATAATTCCGAATAATTTTGACGTTTGTCAAGAACGCACTATCTTAAATAGATGGAGGACAAAATCAACGCCAATATGCTGTCGTTAATTTTGTCCTAGAGTTTTATAAAATAAAACTCTTTTTCTACAGTTCGCTTTTCAGCGAACTAAATTAGATATCCTCGGAAGTTGATACTTCCTCCGGTATCTAATTTAAATGGAGATTTTTTTGAATAGATAGTTTTACAGGGTAAATATATAAATAGTTATAATATTTAAACTGGAAATGGAGGAACGGAATGAACAGAAAAATAAGCGACAAGAAATTAGATAAACTCTTAAGTGGTAACGAGTCTTATTACTTACCAACAGAAGAAG
>JAEDIW010000133.1 GCA_016296655.1 Treponema sp.
CACCCAGAATTGAAGCAGGAAGAAAACGAAACTGAGGAGGTAAAGTAAGATGGAAGATTGCCGCACGGATTCGGAATTGCTAACGCAATTCCATAATAAGTCGCCGCAGTTAAGATTCTCTGGATTTGATGATGAGTGGCAAGAAAAGAAACTTGGAGAGATAGTAACAGAATTTAAGAATCCAGTTGAACTTCCTCATAATGGTTATACACGATTAGGAATAAGAAGTCATGCAAAAGGAACTTTTCATGAATATGTAGCACCAGGACATGAACTTGAAGCTGCTCAAATGTCAGAAGTAAAAGCTGATAATTTAATTATGAGTATTACTTTTGCTTGGGAACACGCCGTTGCAATTACTGATAAAAATGATGAAGGTAAATTAGTTTCACAACGATTTCCACAATTTAGTTTTAATAAGGGACAAGTGCCAGAGTTTTATAAATATGTTATTGCAGATGAAAAATTTAGGCATCACCTTTGGTTATCTTCTCCTGGTGGAGCAGGAAGAAATAGAGTACTTAATATAAAGGAATCAATGGAATATAAGTCCCATATTCCTTCAAGTGATTTTGAGCAACAAAAAATCGGCGCATTTCTTTCTCATGTTGATTCTCTCATCCAGGCAAAGACAAAGAAGCTGGAATCGCTCAAAGCCGTAAAAAAATCCCTCCTGCAAAAATGCTTTCCGAAAGAAGGTGAAAAAGTGCCACAGATGAGATTTGAGGGATACAGTGGTGAATGGGAAGAAAAGAAACTGGGAGAAATTGCAGAAAAATTTGATTATGGATTAAATGCGGCTGCAACAGATTTTGATGGGAAAAATAAGTATTTACGAATAACAGATATAGATGATGAAAATCGTTATTTCAAATATGATGATGTCTCATCACCTGACTGTATTTTGTCAGAATCTGAAAATTATCTTCTAAGAGAAAATGATATTGTTTTTGCAAGAACTGGGGCAAGCGTAGGAAAAACATATATTTATAATAAACAAGATGGAATTGTTTATTTTGCTGGATTCTTAATTCGAGCCCATATTAAACAAGAATATGATTCTCTTTTTATTTTTCAAAACACACTGTCTGAACCATATAATAAATATATTCAAATAACATCACAACGCTCGGGCCAGCCTGGTGTAAATGCTGAGGAATATAAAGAATATTCAGTTATGTGTCCTCCAACCCATGCTGAACAACAAAAAATCGGTCAATTCTTCTCAAAATACGATTCTTTCATCAGCGCACAGCAGAAAGAAATCGACAAACTTAAAGAGGTGAAAAAGGCTCTGCTGCAGAAAATGTTCTGTTGAAAATTGACAAAGCGGGCATTTTAGTGTTATAGTAATGCTAACAGTGCCTTCCACCGCAGTGCTTTTATTGCACCGCACCGGGAGGACTTTTTTTTGCCCAAATAGCATACAAGGACGATGTTATGATACAAAAACCTTTAACTTGGGCAAAGCCCGCCACAAATGTAACTACTCAGGTTTCTATTCTTGAAAGCCGAAATATGACTTTTGCCGATAAAAGCAAGGCTGAAAATATTTTGCGTCGCGTAAATTATTACAGATTCTGTCTTTATGCAAATTCCTTAGTTCCTGTAAAAGATGATTTTACAAGTCTTTCTTTTGAAGATGTGGCAGTTTTCTATAATCTGGACAGGGAGTTACGTTCAATACTCACGGAGGCTCTTTCTTGGGCAGAAGTTTCTTTTAGAACTGTTTTTGCATATACTGTTTCTAATGATAAGCAAGATCCTTTCTTCTATCTTGACTCTTCTAATTTCAGAAATTCTTCTTTTCATGCTAAAGCCTTGCTGGAATGTGAGAAAGATTTTAAGAATGCATGTATTACCGTAATTGGGCAGGATGCGAACGGAAAAGATATTTATGAAGCACCTCCAGCTTGGAAAATGGTAGAAATTGTTTCTTTCGGTAAAATATCAAAACTTTTTTGCAATATTGACAAAGTAAAATATTTGGACAAAATAGGAAAATACTTCGGCTTTTCTAAAACAGAAATTAAGTCTGTCATAAAATCACTGGCAGATTTAAGAAACCAATGCGCACACCATAGAAAGATTTTGTTTTCTAATTTCAATTCAACGCCGGCTATCACACAGGATATGAGAGCTTTGCAAATCAATGGAAACAAAATCGGCTGTTTTATTTTTTGCCTTTATAAAATGATGAAAAATGACACTGATATGCAAAAAACATTTTTCAATAAAATCAGTGAACTGTATAAAAAATGCCCTGCCGATATTAAAAATGAGTTTGGAACAGGCAGCTTTTTATAAATCACTTTTGCAGAAGATGTTTGTATAAATTTTGGAGTTTTTATGGATAAAGACATTTTAATTTCTGATGATATATTTCTTGATATTGAAACAGCTGATATTACTCCTGACGATTTTGAAAAATACTGTTTGAATATATTAAATAGCGAATATGAATCTAAAAAACTTGATAATTAGCCCGAAATTCGAGTTTTCTAAATTAACCGTAATCTGAAAAAGTTTTGATAAAAGTCCAGATTGCGGTTAATCATATAAGCTGCAATGCTATAGAAAAAGTGCCGGAACATACCGACAATACTTCGAGCCTTATGATATTCAAGCTGAAAGTTATTTTTCAGCGTTCCCCAGTCGGATTCAATGATGCTTCTGTGCTTGATATGATAGCATTCAAAACGGCTCATAAGTCTGTTCATATTTTTTCTTGGAGCAGCTTCAAATTTGATTCCATCTTCTTCCATTCGTTTCAAAACATCTTTTT
>JAEDIW010000014.1 GCA_016296655.1 Treponema sp.
GGCTGCCCTTTTTGAAGTTTATACAACTTCCAGGACAGCCTCATGAACTTACATCCAGCAAGATGCTGAAAAATTCAGCAGGACACCTTTTGCCCAGACACACACAAAGAACGTTAGTTTTGGGCGGAGGTGAACCAATCAGACATTGAATTTGAAAAACAGGACATCTCCATCCTGAACAACATATTCCTTGCCTTCCTGACGGTATTTTCCGGCAGCCTTTATTGCAGCTTCATCACCATATTGACGCAAATCTTCAATAGTATAAGCTTCCGCACGGATAAATCCTTTTTCAAAGTCAGTATGAATTACACCAGCAGCCTGCGGAGCTTTATCTCCAGCATGAATTGTCCATGCACGACATTCATCAGGACCACCAGTAAAGAAAGTGCGCAAGCCCATCAAATGGTAAGCATGCCGGGCAAGAACCGCAAGACCACTTTCCTTGAGCCCTACACTTTCCATAAAATCCTTTTTATCAGCCGGATCTGTAATTTCTGCCAAATCTGCCTCAAATTTTCCACAAATTACAACAACTTCGGATTTTTCTTCATCTGCATATTTTTTTACTATTTCAACGTATTTATTCGTACCTGCAGCAACAGAATCTTCATCAACATTGGCAACATAAACCGTTGGTTTCATCGTCAAAAGAAACATGTCATAAACTGCAGCCCTTTCATCATCGGTCAAATCAGCTGTACGGGCACATTTTCCATCCTGTAGCAGAGGTTTAATTTTTGCAACAGCACTTGTCCACGGCGCAAGTTTTTTTTCCTCTTCCTTGCCCAAAGAACGGATTGCACGCGTAACCTTATCCTGTCTGGCTTCAATTGTATTCAAATCAGCCTGACAAAGTTCCCAGTTAATTGTAAGAATATCAGTTTCAGGGTCAATCGGGGCTGCCTCATTGGCATTATCACGAACATGCATGATGTCAGGATTGTCAAAACAACGTACAACATGCGCAATTACAGCACATTCACGGATATTTGCCAGAAATTTATTGCCAAGCCCTTCTCCCTGAGAAGCACCCTTTATCAAACCTGCAATATCCACAAATTTTACGGCAGCAGGAGTTTTTTTCTTAGGATTATGCTTACTGGCAAGAAAATCCAGACGCTCATCAGGCAAGTCTACAATACCGACATTCGGATCAATCGTACAAAATGGAAAATTTTCTGCAGCAGCAGGAGCGGCCGTTAAAGCCGAAAAAATAGTAGATTTACCAACATTTGGCAAACCGACAATACCACAATCTAATGACATAACAAGTCCTTATAAATTAAAAAATTAAGCAAATTATAAAACTTTTAGTAAAAAAGAACAATGTAACGCTTCCAGCTCAAATTCAATTTCTGGACGGCACTATTCTGCAAAACCAGCTTTCCGCGACTTACCTTACGGACGGTCCTGCGGACAGGCTTCGCCTTCGCTCCAATCTGGCGTAGGGGCATCTGCAAAAAGCTTCTGCCCATGGCAAGAGACCAGCAAACTCAAACTTAGGCCTCAAGCATCAGGCAGTTCCGCAGAAACTTTTCAGGCATCCTGTTTTCTGCTGTATTTTTCTTCTATTTCTGAAATTTTTGCAATTCTTGCAGCATGTCTGCCACCTTCAAATTCAGCCTCAAAAAAAGAATCAACAATCATTTTAGCAAGTTCAGAACCGACAACCCTTGCTCCAAAAGCAATAATATTTGCATTGTTGTGCTGAACTGTCAGTTTTGCCGTATAAGGCTCGCTACATACACATGCACGGATTCCAGGAACCTTGTTTGCAGCAAGTGAAATTCCAACTCCTGTTCCACAAATCAATACACCTTTTTCAACTTCGCCTGACTTTACAGCTTCCGCAACTTTCAGCCCGAAATCAGCATAATTCACACTTACAGCAGGGTCTTTTGTCCCATAATCAACACATTCATGTCCTTTTGCCTTTAAATGCTCCAGGATTATATTTTTTAACTCAACAGCACTGTGATCACAGCCAAAACCAATTTTCATTTCAAACTCCCCGTCAAATTGCCGTCCCAAAAATAAAATTCATAGTGTCATTCTCGAATTTATTAGACAGCCAGTTTTTTTGCCTTTGCGCATGAATAATTTTATATATCCATGCTTTTTTTTTCAAGCAGACTTTTCTGCAGGAAAACATTATTTCTATTCTTTTCATTATATGCAAATATGTGCAAAAAGCTATGACATTTTCCATTATATTTGATATTATTAAATACATGAAAAAACTTTTTATTTATGGCATTCTGGCAGGCTTCATGTTTTTTTTTCCTGCCTGCTCAGGTGGAAAAAACTACGCTTTGCTTCTGTGGGGATTACCTGAACATAATCTTCAGGACCTTGATATTGTTCCTGTTTATATTAAATCCAATATTTCACAAGTTTATGTAATCGGCTTGCCAGGCACTAAAGAAAAAATTGAAGTGCCACTGTGGCAAATAACAGAACCTCAGAAAAAGGGCAAAATTTTAAAACTTTCTGCAAAATATGAAGAATACAAACATCAGTATGCAAATGTAAAAATTGACGGACTGCCAATCCGAAGCGAACCTGTAAACACTTCAAAACAGGTCTACAGGCTTCGAAAAAATGAAACCGTAAGGCTTTTGTACAAAGGTAAAGGTCAGGCTCCCATGGTTGGAAAAAAACCACTGGAAGGCAACTGGCTGAAAATTCTTACACAAGACGGAACTGTCGGCTGGTGTTTTTCATATAATCTTGCACAATTTACAATTGATTCACAGGGAAACGTCATAGGAACTGAGGCTGAAGAAATTCAAGAAGAAGATGTAATATTAAAATCAATGCTTGCAAAACGCTGGTATCCTGACAGCTATTCTTCAATGATTCGTGATCAGCACATAAATCCAGACAGAATGAATTCTTCATACGGCTTTGAAACAGGAGCCGAATCTGGAACTGTAAAACTTATCCTCGATGGCATAAACATAAGCTGGCCATACAACGGTGTAACAAAAACTCCAGACAAAACCTACAAATACAACGACATTCCTATAGAAATAACAGTTCGAAAAGCCGATTATATTGTACTCCGTTATACAGGAGCAGACGGCAAGCCAAAAGACTTCAACATGGTTACCATCGCCGAAAATATTGATGAGCTGATTGCAAAAGAAAATTTGCGAAGAACAGACGAATATGCCAAACTCTACACGAACGGCGGAAACTTCCAAAGTTCCAACTATGGACAACTTACCTTTAATGTCGACGGAACTTTTGAATGGACAGACTACAAATTTCTGGTACCATCATTAATTTCAAAAAAGGCCGGAAATACAGGAACTGTTTCCATCAAATATTTCATTTCAGATTCACTTAAAGCAAATTATGACGGTATACTCACATTTAAATTTGATAATATGAGCAGTGAAGTCAACTTTCTTTATAAAATGGAAAAAAACAATATTCGCATGGCAGACGCAAGCGATGCAGTATTCAGAAACGAAACTGTTATACGGCTTGGTTCCAGTCCATTAATTCTTTATTTTGCAGGACAATAAAATGGCTTTTGTTCAATTTTCGCAGGTTTCACTAGCATTTGGCGACAGAGACATTCTTAAAAACGTTTCGGTAAATCTTCAGACAGGAACAAAAGCCGCACTTACAGGAGCAAACGGAGCCGGAAAGTCTACGCTCATAAAAATCATGGCAGGGCTTATAAAGCCTGACAGTGGAAGTCGTTCTACACAAAAAGATTCACGCATTGCATATCTTCCGCAGTCTGGACTTACACATCAAGGCAAAACTCTGATAGATGAAGCCGACCAGGCCTTTGAATTCGGCTATAAAATTCAGGCAGAAATCGAACGCATTGGAGAAATGCTCCAGAAAAATCCTGACAACTCTGAAAGCCTGCTGATTCAGCATGCAAATCTCATGAACACTCTGGAAGAATCAGGATGGCATCGCCGTAGGGCAACAGCCGAATCAGTTCTGACAGGGCTTGGCTTTTCCCGCAATGACTTTAGCAAGATGACTGAAGAATTTTCAGGAGGATGGCAGATGCGCATTGCTCTGGCAAAAGCCCTCATGCAGAATCCTGACATTCTTCTGCTTGACGAACCTACAAACTATCTGGACATTGAAGCAAGAACATGGCTCGAGCAATTTTTGCAGAACTACAAAGGCGGATTTTTACTTGTAAGCCATGACAGGTATTTTCTTGATGTTACAATAAATGAAGTTTATGAACTTTTTGGCGGAAACTTAAAGCGCTACCCTGGAAATTTTTCTCATTATGAAAAAGTCCGTGCAGTTGAACTGGAAACTTTGATTGCTCAGTATGAACAGCAGCAGCAGGAAATCCAGCATCTTGAAGATTACATCCGCCGCTTTGGTGCAAAAGCAACAAAGGCATCTCAGGCACAGGACAGACAGAAACGCCTGGACAAAATCGTCCGCATAGAAATCCCTGAATCCCTGAAAAAAATTCATTTTTCTTTTCCAAAAGCTCCTCATGCAGGAAAACTTGTGCTGCGCCTCAATGGCATTACAAAATCTTACGACGGTCAGAACAATGTTCTTGATAAACTGGATTTGATTCTTGAAAACGGTGAACGGCTGGTTGTAGCTGGCCATAACGGTGCAGGAAAATCAACACTACTTAGAATAATCGCTGGAGAAGACAGGAATTTTTCAGGCGAAATTATTCCAGGCGCTGGCGTTCAAATCGGATATTTTTCGCAGGATAATGCAGAAACCATAAAGGGCAAGGAATCTATCATAGATTTTATAGAAAAAGACGCTCCCCTTGAGCTAATTCCAAAAATTCGGGACATGCTTGGAGCTTTTCTTTTCCGTGGGGATGATGTTTTTAAAAGCCTGGACGTTCTTTCCGGTGGCGAAAAAAGCCGCATTGCACTTTTAAAGTTGCTGCTCAGACCTGTAAATCTGCTGATTCTCGACGAACCGACAAATCATTTGGACATGCATTCAAAAGATGTTCTTCAGGATGCCCTTAAGGATTTTGGCGGAACAGTAATTTTTGTAAGCCATGACAGGCAGTTCATTGAAAATCTTGCTACACGGGTTCTGGAACTTAAACCCGGCACATTCAGAAATTTTCCGGGAAACTACCAGTATTATATGGAACGTCTGGAGGCCGAAGCAAACGATACCGTCGGAAATTTTTCAATGGCGCAGTCAGCAACTGGCGATGGCAAAAGAATAGTTTCCGTTTCAGCAGAAAATTCTGCAACAGAAAAAAAATCGTCTGCAGCCCAGCTTTCTTATGAAGAACAAAAACTTCTTCGCTCAGAACGGCGAAAAAAAGAAAAAGAAGTTGAACAACTGGAAACAGAAATTGCAAAAATCGAAGAGGAAAAGAAAAAGCTGGAAGCAGAAATGGCTAGACCTGAAGTCTACAGTAATGGTGAAAAATGTCGGGCAATACAGCTGAAAATCAATGAATTTTCCGCCCGGCTTGATTCTTTAAATGAACAATGGGAAAAAGCAGCCGAAGCTCTCGGTTGACACAACAAATACAAGACAGAAACTTGACTTTCTGCAGGAGGATTTATGAAAGTTTTGGTTATTGGCGGTGCAGGATATATCGGAAGCCATGTTGTAAAAGCCATGATGAAGGCAGGTCATCAGGTTACTGTTTTTGACAACCTTTCAAGTGGACTTAGATGCAACCTGTTTCCTGAAAATGACTTTATCTATGGAAATATTTTGATTCCAGAAAATCTTGATGCAGCTTTTGCAAAAGGATTTGATGCTTTTGTACACCTTGCGGCATTCAAAGCTGCCGGAGAGTCAATGACTGCTCCTGAAAAATATTCCGTCAACAATATTACAGGAACCCTGAACATCATGAACGCAGCTGTAAAGCACAACTGCCTCAAAATGATTTTCAGCTCATCAGCAGCAACTTTCGGAGAACCTCAGTATTTGCCGATGGATGAAAAACATCCGCAACATCCTATCAACTATTACGGCTTTACAAAACTTGAAATTGAGGAATTCATGGGCTGGTATGACCAGCTGAAAGGCATGAAATTTGCATCTTTGCGCTATTTTAATGCAGCCGGATACGATGTTGAAGGAGAGATTACAGGTCTTGAACAGAAACCTGAAAATCTTCTACCACGCGTAATGGAAGCAGCACTTGGACAGCGCACCCTTAAAATTTTTGGAACAGATTATGAAACCCGCGACGGTACATGCATCAGAGACTACGTTCACGTTTCTGACCTTGCAAAGGCTCATGTTCAGGCTCTCGAATACATTACAAAGCACGCAGAAAGCATCAAGCTGAATCTTGGAACAGAAAAAGGAACTACCGTAAAGGAAATAATTGAAGCTGCACGCAAAATTACAGGCAAACCAATTCCTGCCGAAGAAGCTCCACGCCGTCCAGGAGATCCTGCAAGCCTTTATACAACTTCTGCATTGGCAAAACAACTTATAGGCTGGGTTCCAGAATTTTCTGATGTAGATACATTGGTCAGCTCTACCTGGAATGTTTACAAAAAACATTTTGGAATTAACTAAAAAAAATTACACTGCACAAGTGAAAACTGGGGAAGCCTGAGATGCAAAATGCTCAAAGCATCCCCAAAAAAGAGGCAAAAATTGGCAACTTTTACAGAAATTCAAGATGACATCGAAAAATACCGCAGTGAAATGATTGAACTGCAAACTCTTTTAACTTCCATTCCTGCAATTTCTCCTGAAAGCGGCGGACAAGGTGAATTTGACAAGGCAGAAGCTCTGGTCAACTGGCTAAAATCAAAGGGATTTGCCGAATTTTCTGAAATTCAGGTACTTAATGCACCAGATTCCCGTGCAAAAAATTCTGTACGCCCAAACATCATCGTTACAATCCCAGGAAAAAACAATGAATCTGCTTTATGGATTATGACGCATCTTGATATTGTTCCGCCTGGAGACTTAAAGTCATGGCATTCCGATCCATATACTGTTGTAGAAAAAGACGGTTTCCTTATAGGGCGAGGCGTTGAAGACAATCAGCAGGGAATGGTTTCTTCGATTTTTGCCGCACTCGCTCTGTTAAAAAATAATGAAAAGCCTCTGCATACTGTAAAACTTGTGTTTATGGCTGACGAAGAATGTGGTTCTGCCTATGGAATGAACTGGCTGCTGACTAAACATAAGGAAATGTTTGGCAAACAGGATTTATATCTTATTCCAGACGGCGGAGATTCAAATGGAGAAACAATTGAAGTTGCAGAAAAAAGCATTCTGTGGATTCGATTCCATACAATTGGGCTTCAATCTCATGGCTCCATGCCTGACAAAGGACGAAATGCAGCTCTTGCAGGCTGTGACCTGATGCTTCGTATAGCAGATTTGGAAAACCTTTACAACAAGACGGATTCCATTTTTGAACCGCCCTATTCTACTTTTCAGCCTACTATGCGACTTGCAAATGTTTCAAGCATTAATATTATTCCAGGAGAAGACATAAGTTGCTGTGACTGTCGTATTCTTCCGTGTTATAATATAGAAGGGGTTCTGGAGGAAATTAAAAACCGCTGTAATGCCGTTGAAAAAAAATACGGTGTTAAAATCGAGCTGGAAATATGCCAGAAAGAACAGTCACCTGCAACCCCGGCCTCAGCTCCTGTAGTTCAAAAGCTTGCAGATACTTTAAAGCAGGTACATGGCATAAATGCCAGAACCATAGGAATTGGTGGTGGAACTGTAGGTGCACTTTTGAGAAGCGCAGGCTATAATGCGGCAATATGGAGTTCGTTGAATGAAGTTTGCCATCAGCCAAATGAATACTGTGTCATCGATAACATGGTAAAAGATGCAAAAACAATAGCGGCATTAATGCTCAGCTAAAAAACTTAATAACAAGGACTGTCAACTATGAAAAAAAACAAACCGCTCTATGAATTTTTCACTGCAATACTTCTATTGCTTTCTCTTTTATTTTTTTCATGCGCAACTCAGGCTGATTTTGATTTTTCAAATATTGACAGTGCCATTGCAAAAAATGATTTTCCAGCTGTATACAATGAACTGGAATCTAAATCAAACAAACTTTACGGAAAGCATGATGAAGTTCTAGAATTTCTGGACAAGGGAATTGTTTCACACTATTCCAAAAATTATAAGGATTCAAATGAAGAACTTTCCTATGCAGAAAAAAAAATCGAAGAATATTATACAGTCAGCATATCGCAGACAATTTCTTCATTTCTGGTAAATGACACTGTAAAAGACTATCAGGGTGAAATTTACGAAAACATATATTCCAACATTTTCATGGCTCTTAATTACCTTCATCAGAACGAATTTGATGAATCTATGGTTGAAATCCGAAGATTTGATATAAAATTAAAGGAGCTTTCTTTAAAGTATCAGCAGAGAATAGAATCTGCAAAACAGGAAATGAAAAACGGTTCTTCTTCTGTTCCTGATTCAAAGCTTAAATTTCATAATTCTGCATTTGCACGCTACCTCAGCATGCTTCTTTACCGGACAGACGGAGATGTCGACAATGCAGCTGTAGACCTAAAATTGCTCAGGCAGGCTTTTTCTTTGCAGCCTGAAATTTACAATTTTCCAGTGCCAAAAAACCTGAATGAAGATATAAACATTCCTGAAGAAAAAGCAAGGCTTAACGTTATTGCATTTTCTGGAATTGCACCTATAAAACAAGAAAAAACACTGCAAATTCCACTAAATTCAACCTACTATAAAATAGCCTTGCCAGAAATGACAAAACGCCCGTCATCAGTTGCTTCCATAAAATTGCATGTTTCAAGCAAAACTTCAAACTGGAATACCACCAAAAATATTGAAAAACTTGAAAGCATAGAAAACATTGCCATAGACACGTTCAAGCAGCATTATACCATGATATTCATAAAGGAACTGTCCCGCTCAATTACAAAAGCAACAACAACCGGCATTCTGAGCGAACAGGCAGACAGACTTGCCGGGGCTTCATCGATTTTTCTGAACATTATGTCATTGACATCTGCACTGACAACAGAATTTACAGAACGTGCAGACGTAAGGACAACCCGTTATTTCCCGGCAAATGTTTCTGTTGCAGGAATCACCCTTGATCCTGGAGTTTATGACATAAAGATTGAGTATCTAAACGCTTCAGGACACATACTTGCATCGCAGGAAATTTCAGATTATCAGGTTCAACTTGGAAAGCTAAACCTGATTGAAGACATTTTCCTACGATGATTTTTCATTCAAGTTTTTAGCGGACTTTAAGGAACAAACCTACAAGGGCTACCGTTATCAAAAGCTGAATAATCATAAACTTTATCAAAACCTGAGTAGGCGACCATCCCCGATTCTTGCGCATGTGATCATGAAGCGGGAATCTTATTTTGTCAAAAAGATGAATATGGAAGAAGCGGATAAGGGCAACCTTAACAATCCCCATGCCTCCATTTACAAAGATGATTGATGAAGTTGCAAAAAACAGGAACGGATTTCCTGTAACCATTACGCATACACCAATAAAAAAACCAAGGGCACGGCTTCCTGCATCACCCATAAGAACTTCACTCGGATATGCATTATGCCACAAATATCCCATAAGGATTCCTGCTAAAGCAAAAGTCAGTACAGCCCAAGTAGCTCCAGTGGCCAAATGAGGAACCAAAAGATAAGCTGCTATAATTTTATGGCCAAAAACAAAATAAAACAGTGAACCTAAAGTAATCAGGGCAATCAAAACAAGCGTAGAACTAAGACCGTCAACACCATCCGTACAATTTGTACTATTTATGGAAGCCCAAAGCAGAATTGAAGTCACAATAATATAAACAGGACCTGAAACTTTCACAGACTTAGTAATGAACGGAAGCCAGACTGTGCTGCCATTTTTTTTCACAAGCAGATAATACAGCAGAAAAGCGGCTGAAACACTGATAATTAAATCCAGCAGACCTTTTCTATATTCGCCCCAGCTATTAACACTTCTGTCATCAAGAAATCCAGTAAGCATTGTCACCCAGGTAAGAAAAACCATCGACAGCTGCAGGGCATTCATAGGAGCAAGCAGAATGGAAAGCAGTACAAAAAAAGTGATAAAAATTGAGCCTGAACCTGTAGGCTTTCCCTTTGATATTTCTTTATTTAAAGTGAATTCACGCCCTCTGTCATGCGGTAAAAATACATAAAATTTTGGAAGGAAAATTTTTGTAATCAGAAACCCGGCAAACAAAGCAATCGTGATAAGGACTGTATACGACGAAAACAAGCGTGCAGGTCCAAAATACAGTTCCAGAGAACTTCCAATGTAGTAAAGCATAAATCCTCGATTTATAAACAGAAACCTTTAAAAACCTGCAGCTGCAAACCAGCATATAAACATGATTTGCAACTGTGCAGTTTCAAAAGCTTCTGAAAAAATACTAGTGTTTAAAATGGCGTGTACCTGTAAATACCATGGCAATTCCAAGTTCATCACAGGCTTTGATGGAATCTTCGTCACGAATTGAACCGCCAGGCTGAACTATGGCTGTTATTCCATATTTTGCAGCTGCACGGACAGTATCATCAAATGGGAAGAATGCATCGCTAATCAAAACAGTTGCATTGTCACTGCTTGAAGTCAAACCAGCTTTTACAACATTCTGGGCACGTTCCAAAGCCTGTTCAGCAGCCCAGATTCTGTTTGTTTGACCACATCCAATTCCAATTGCAGCCTGATCCTTTATTACCAGAATTGCATTTGACTTTGCAAACATTGCAATCGTCATGCCGAATGCCATTTCGTTAATCTGCGATGGAGCAGGCTTTGCCTTCGTAACAACATCCCATTTTTCAAACAATTTATTATCATTGCTTTGAATAAGGAATCCGCCGTCAACAGATAAATAACTGTGAGTATCTTCAGCAGGAATTTCTGCAACAACAAGCCGAAGATTCTTCTTGGCAGCAAAAACCTTCAAAGCTTCATCTGTAAAACCTGGAGCCACAATCACTTCAAGGAAACATTTAGACATTTCCAGTGCAGCTTCTTCGTCAATTACAGAACTACAGCCTACAATTCCTCCAAAAATTGAAGTAGAATCACAGTTATAAGTTTTCTTATATGAATCAAGAACATTTTTTCCAAGAGCTGCACCACAAGGCGTGTTGTGTTTTAATGCAATTGTAAATACACTGCCTGCAGCAGAAGCAAAATTTGCAACTACAGCATTTCCTTCGGTATCAACTCCACTTACAGGTTCAGCATTTTTAATAAAACGGGAATATGCACAAACACCTTTCCACGCAACATCCAAATCACGGATATTATTGTAAGAAAGTTCCTTCCCCTGAAGCTGTTTCATACCTCCAAAAGCACCTTTGTAATCAGCTGTAGTGTACAGGCAGGCACTCTGATGACCATTTTCACCATAGCGCAAAGCCTGCTGTTTTTTCAAAGAAAGGACATAATGCTCAGGATACTCATTTTCACCTGACTCTCCAAGCATAAAGCGGGAAATTGCAGCATCATAAGCAGCTGTAAGATTAAATACCTTCCCTGCAAGCTTGCGGCGGAATTCAATAGAAACACTACCGCTCTTTATTTCCTGAATTGCATCGGCATAATCAGCAGGATCTGTAAGAACCAGAACATCCTGATGATTTTTTGCAGCTGCACGCAGCATCGTAGGTCCACCAATATCAATAAATTCAACAGTATCATCAAAAGAAAGATTAGCCTGGACTTTTTCAAAGAATGGATACAGATTAACGCAAACCAAATCTATAGGATGTACGCAAAGTTCTTCCAGTTTTGCTATATGAGCCGCATTGTCACGGCGGGCAAGGATTCCTGCATGAATAGCCGGATGCAAAGTTTTTACACGCCCATCAAGACATTCTGGAAAATTAGTGACAGAACTTACATCAATAACCGGAATATTATTCTGGGTTAAATAAGCAGCAGTTCCACCAGTAGAAAGAATTTCCCACCCAGATTCATTTAAAAACGAAGCAAGTTCAAGCACTCCTTCTTTTTTAAAAACGCTGATAACAGCTCTTTTCTTCATAAAGACCTACTCCTATACACTTTAAAGGATAGTGTATAATAACAAAAAACCCCACTGTTTTCAATGCAGCAGGGTTTTTAGTTGTTTTGATCTATATTCCCGAAAGATTCCCAAAAGAATCAACCTTTCCGGGATTCGTAAACTTCAGCACCACCAATAAAATACTTTGACAAAGCACCAAACAGAATGAACATAGGGATTGAAGCAAGTAATGCACAAGCCATCATAGCTCCTTCATCAGTCTGTTTTTCTTCACTGAATTTTGTAATGTACAGCGGAATTGTCTTCATTTTTTCGCTTTGAGCAACAAGTAAAGGCCACAGCAAGTTATCCCACTGGTTTCTGAAAGAAAGAATGCCCAGAGTTGAAATAACCGGAGTACAGTTAGGCAGAACAATATTTGAATAAATCTTAAGTTCATTCAAACCATCTACACGGGCAGCATCAAGATATTCAGCAGGGAAAGTAATTAAATACTGGCGCATCTGAAAAACACCAAAGGCAGAAACCAGGAACGGAATTATCATACCCTGATATGTATTCATCATGCCAAGTTTGCTTACAACCATGTACAAAGGAATCATTATAGCTTCAAAAGGAATCATCATAGTTGCCATAATTGACATAAAAATCAATTCACGTGATTTAAATTTGAATTTAGACAAACCATAACCGCACAAAGAAGCCATCAAAACAGTAGTAACTGAACATGTAACTGCAACAACCAGCGAATTTACAAGATTGCGCATAAAAACAGGGTTCGCATTATTTCCAAAAATTGCCTTCTGAAAATTTGTAAAGAACGTCCTTGATTCAGTAGTAAAATAATTTTTGGACGGAATCCAGTTAAACGGCATGGACAAAATCTGCTTTGCATCCATAAAAGAAGCAACAAACATGAACACAATAGGCATTACTGTGAACATAAATACAATCAGCAGACAAAACCATGCAAAAATTTCACCAAGCCCTACACGGCCAACATATTTATTTGTATTCATATTTCCTCCGTATCAATAATCAACATCATCAGTTTTTGAAACTTTAAACTGCAGGTATGTAAATAACAGCATAATTACAAACAATATAATTGACATTGCAGAAGCACGGCCAAGTTTACCATTACGGATTCCTGTAAAATAAATATTCATCGTAATGACATCAATCGGCTGACGGGCAGCACCGTTCTGAACAAACATATACTGTGTACTGAATGTTTTTAAGCACTGAAGCATTGCCATAATTGAAACAAGAACAACTGTAGGCTTTAAAAGCGGCAGCGTAATGTGCCAGAAAGTATGCCATTTGCTAGAGCCGTCAACAGTTGCAGCTTCATAAATTGAAGGCGGAATTGCAGCAAGCCCTGTAATAAACAGAATTACAAAATAGCCGATGTATTTCCAGAAATATACAATCATCGTTGAAACTTGAAGCATGGAATTGCTTGTAAGCCAGCGGTAATCAGTTCCAGAAGTAAATAAAACAGCATTTGAAATTTGATTTACAAGACCTCGAGGATCAAACATAATCATCCATATTGAAGCAGCAACTACAGAAGACAAAACAGCAGGCATATAATAAGAAATCTGAAAAAATCCTTTCTGTTTTGGACTTCTAAGCTGCATAAGAAGAACTGCAATAATAAGTGAAAGAACAACCATTGGAACAAAAGTTCCGAATGTAAAAATAACAGTTGCCCTTATAGAATTGAGCAAAGAAAAACCACCATTGCTCTGTGTAAAAAGATAAATGTAATTCTTTAATCCAACAAACTGAGAAGTACGGGCAATTGCCTGCCGATTTGTCAAACTTGTGATAATGGCATTTATAATCGGATAAAAGCTGAAAACTGCAAAAAACACCAAACATGGAAGCGTAAAAGCAAATCCCCATCGTGCCTGTTTTTGTTCAATACTATATTTTTTTTCCTTTTTCGGCATACAACAAATCCTTCTTCTGTATTTTCCTTCTATAAAGAAGGCTGCTGCAACAGCATACAGCAGCCCACATTTTCAATTCAAAAAAAATGAATTATAAGACTTCTAAAAAATCATTACACTTTTTCAGAAACTTTCTTATTCTTCAATCAATTCCTGAACTGTTTTCTTCAACTGCTTGTAAGCATCTTCAGGAGAAACTTTCTGAAGCATTACAGCCTGAACAGCAGTTCCCAAAGCACTCTGAATTGCAGAAGAGTTTGAACCGTAATAAACAATGTGACCGCGTTTCATATCATCAGCAAAAACTTTTGAATACGGCAGAGATTTGTATGTATCA
Source organism: Treponema sp. (assembly GCA_016296655.1). Taxonomy (GTDB): domain Bacteria; phylum Spirochaetota; class Spirochaetia; order Treponematales; family Treponemataceae; genus Treponema_D. The sequence goes on from JAEDIW010000014.1 coordinate 14,301, forward strand.
CTGTTCAAAAGTGCATTTGTTGGCTGAATGATGTTAACTTCTTTCAGATATTCTTCACCGTGGCTGAGCATGTAGCCAATCAAAGCCCATGAAGCTTCCTGTTCTTCTTTAGAAGCATCTGAACTAACCATGTAGTAATGTCCATAATAGCAGGCTGCAACATCTTTTTTTGCATCCTTGAATTTTGGATAAGGAATTACAGCCCAGTCGTTGCTGTTGTAGAATGCAGGATTGTCATGCTTAATGCGAGCTTCCTGATAAAGACCTGTTGAACACATTGCAATGTCACCATTGTCTTTGTTAAATGCAGAACGAGCTGCTGTATAAGTTGGTGAACCCAGGTTCTTTCCGTTAGGACCCCACTGCTGCAGGAAAGTCAAAACTTTTATCCATGCATCTTTGCCGACAATCGCTTCTTTTCCATCTGCACTTACAAGCTGTCCGCCAAGCTGTTCAACCATAGGAACAGTATTTTCAAGATAGTATTTGTAGCGGAAGTCATAACCACGGCGTTTAAGGATGTTTCCATCGCGCAGAGCAATTTTTTCAGAAACAGCCATCATGTCTTCCCAGGTTTTCGGCAAATCTTTTTCAGGATCAAGACCAGCTGCACGGAAAACTTTTTTGTTTACAAAAATAGACCAGTTTGTAAGCTCAAGAGGCAGACCGTAAATCTTTTTGTTCATAGTTACAGGCTCAAGCATATTTGGAGCATAAGCATTGATTACATCATTTGCATTTTTGTAACCGGCAGCCTTATAGTTCATTGGAGCTACGCGACCAGCCATAATGTACGGATATTCATCGTTGATGGAAAGATTGAACATTGTAGGACCTTTACCGGCAGCAAAAGCTGTCTGAATCAATTCAATCAACTTTGTAGAACTCTGACGGGTAACATTTACAGTTACATTTGGATGTGTAGCAGTAAATTCCTTAATATAACGGTCTTCAAGCTTCTGGCGGTTTGCATCCTCATGTGTCCAGAATTCAATCGTTACTTTCTTCGCTTTAGCAGCAAAAACAGACACTGGTGCAAGAAATGCAACAGCTGCTGCGGCCATAACAACAATTTTTTTCATATTTCCTCCTAAATTAAGAACAAATTTTAAGGGTTTTTGCAATCTGCAAAAACCAAACTTAACTAACCTTAAGCTACTTTTAATCGTAAAACAGGAAATTCTGTTTTGCAAGAAAATAGTTTTTTGTAAAACAGCTATAATTATTGAAAAAATGCGATTTGACCTATGATAAAGAAACATTGACTAGTGGGGAAAACTAAACAGGGGCTATCCTTTTTGAAGTTTTATACAACTTCCAGAACAGCCACTTTGACGGAAAGTGCAGACTAATCGCTTCAAACGCTAATCAGCATTTCCCTAAAAATACGAAAAATACAAAAAACCTTGACGTTTTTATTGATACAGCAGTATTTTACTTTTATGAAAAACATTAATTACAACACAACAGGAACCTGCGCACGTATCATTCACTTTACAAAAACTGATGACGGACGCATAACAAACGTAAGCTTTGAAGGCGGATGCAACGGAAATTTAAAAGCAATTTCCAAACTTGTAGACGGCATGACAGCCCAGGAAATCCATGACAAACTTGCAGGCAATATCTGCGGAAACAAGGCAACCAGCTGCGCAGATCAGCTTGCAAAAGCAGTAATGTCGGCAGAATAAGTAAAAGCCACAAAAAACATGGGGCCGTCCATTCTTTTTAGACAGCCCCACACAGATAGAAAATCAGTCTTTAAAAACTTTTGGCAGAATCCCAAAACCAGAAGCAAAAACAATCAAGTCAGTAATCCAGCAGAAAGCAAGACTCTGCGTAAGACCTCCAATAAGGAAGCCGCAGAATGAACATACAGCTACAAAAGCAACATAAGGCAGCTGAGTTGCAACATGTTCCAGATGCGGACAACTTGCTCCAGTTGAAGACAAAATCGTCGTGTCAGAAATAGGTGAAGCATGGTCACCCCAAACCGCACCACTCAAAACAGAAGTTACAGCTATCATGGCAGCCTTTACAAGTTCTGCCTGACCAAATCCATTGCCAGCAGCAAGCCCCGTAACAATCGGCATTGCAAGCGGAATCATAATTCCAAAAGTTCCCCAGCTTGTTCCAGTTGCAAAAGCAATCAGCGCACTTAAAATGAACAAAATCGGAGGCAAAAGACCTACAGGGAATCCACCATCACTGACAGCCGCAGAAAGATAAATTCCAAGCCCCAGACCACCTTCCGAACGCGGTGATTTAATAATCGTTCCAATCGACCATGCCATCGTAAGAATTATAAGGGCAGGAACCATACTCTTAATTCCATCCCGCAAAGCTTCCCCAGATTCCTGCAAAGTCATAAGACCGCGCACAAGATAGAAAATATAAGTCAGAGCAATCGTAAGAATTATTGAATAACACAGCGCAACAGAGGAGTCCGCATTGTTAAAAGCCTGCCCAAAAGAAGTTGATGCAACAGCCTGAGCAAAACTCGTAATTTTTTCACCATCAATTGAACCAAGCCATGTTGTTACAGGAAAAAACACAACAGCACTAGCAATAAGAACTACAATCGGAAAAAGCATGTCAACAGGCTTTGCCCTGGACTCAACAGCCTCACGGACATTTCCACTTACAGCCCCGTACTTTTCTTCGTTATAAAAAATCCCTTCTTTAGCAAGAGCTTCTGAAGCTTTCATAGGACCAAAATCCCGCTTGAACAGAATTACGCACAAAACCATTAGAAGCGTCGTAAGAGCATAAAGATTAAACGGAATAGACCGGATGAAAAAACTAAGCTCAGACATTCCAAGTTTGTCAAAACCTTCAGAATCACGGACAATTGACATTACAGTTACAACCCAGCTGGAAATAGGAGCCAGAATGCACACAGGCGCCGCAGTAGAATCCAAAATGTAGGCAAGCTTTGCACGTGAAGTTTTTGACTTATCAGAAATAGGACGCATTACAGTTCCCACCGACAGGGAATTAAAATAATCGTCAATAAAAATAATAACCCCAAAAATAAATGTCATTATCTGGCTTCCACGGCTGCTTTTCAGTTTTGAAGAAGCCCAACGCCCAAAAGCCCCTGCAGAACCTGTTTTCGTAAGCATGCCAACAAGTCCGCCAAGCAGCGCACAGAACAGGAAAATGCGGATATTCCAGCCGTCAGCAAGCGAACCTGCCAGCAAGTCTGAAATATTCATCAAAGCCATAGCAGGATTTCCACCGCCTGTAATCAGCGCCCCGGACAAAATCCCCAAAAACAAAGAAACTACGACATCCTTTGTGGCAAACGCCAGAACAATCGTAAGCACAGGAGGAACAATTCCCAAAAGACCATAGTGTTCCATTTTTTAACCTCTCTCCAAAAAATTGTTTTTTAAAGCTTTTTCAGGGCGGCTTTTTGCGGTAAACCGCAAAAACCAGGCTATCCAGCCTTCGCTAGCGCTCATCCGCTTCACTTCGTTCCAGTGGACTGCTGCGCAGGGCTTACTATCCTTGCCGCAAAGCCATAAAAAAATGCACGAATATTCTAACACTAAATTATTCGTAGTAAAAGAGTTTGTTTGCCATATACATTGAGTTTTTATTCACTTACCGTTATGATTTGAAAAATGAACGACTGTGAAAAACTTATTGCAGATGCACACCGCATAATAAAACATGAACGGGCAGAAAATGCAGACCATTATGACGGTCTTAAAGCCTGCTCAAAAATTGCAGATTTGCTGCCAAGAAACAACCCTGCCATAATTTCAATTGCACGACAGGTAGGCGACTACTGGTACAGCACATACATAACTTCTGCTGCAGAACCACAAAAAGAACCATCAGAAGAAAATCTTGACAAATTAAGTGCCATGCAGAACTTTCTGGAAGGAATCGATGACGAAAACCAGATTCTGTCACAGCAGGACTGGCAGGAACTCGCTCAGATTATCCGCTTTGAAGCAGAAGACATGCCACTGGAACTACTCAGCAGCATGATGTCACTTATTGTAGAACACGATGCCCTGTAAAATGCCTGAAGAAAACAAAATACTGCCAGTTAACGCAGACACCTTTTACAAATCCTGCACTCAGTGTCCCAGGAACTGTTCCTGCAACCGCCAGATTTCCACAGCAGGCTTTTGCCATGAAAGTCAGCAAGTCCGCATTGCATCAGCATGCCTGCATTTCGGAGAAGAACCCCTCGTAACAGTACACGGTGGCAGTGGCGCAATCTTTTTCACAGGTTGCACACTGCATTGTGCCTTCTGCCAGAATTATCAGATAGCACAACAGGGCATGGGTCAAGCCGTAAGCATGGAAGATTTTGTGGAAATATGCCGTAAACTTCAGGATGCAGGCGCCGAAAACATCAACCTCATCACAGCAAGCCATATAATTCCCCAGCTTGCACAGTATTTAAAAGCTGCAAGAAACTCCGGCATTACAATTCCGTTCTGCTGGAATTCTTCAGGCTATGAAAAGGTTGAAATGCTAGAGCTTTTAAAAGGCCTTGTAACCATCTGGCTGCCAGATTTTAAAACTTTAAGCAGTTCACTGGCAAAACAACTTTTTGCAGCCGAAAACTATCCTGACACTGCAAAAAAAGCAGTCAGCTGGATGATAAAAAACTCCCCAATGGAAATAACAGAAGTCAATAAAAATGGCATTATAAAAGAAAAGATGCTAAGTGGTGTCATTATCCGGCATCTCTTTCTGCCAGGTCGCTTTGAAGAAACCGCAGAAACTCTTGGCTGGCTGAAAGAAAATGCAGACTCGAAAGCCTGTATTTCACTTATGTCTCAATATACTCCAGTTCCGTTCAAAGGCAGCCAAAAAGAACTGGAACAGCGCAAAAAAGCCTTGAATTCCATAGAAAACAGGCTTGTTTCCCAAAGCGAAGAGCAGGATTTGCAAGACTTAATAGAAGCCTATGATTTTGAATATCTTTTCTATCAAGAGCTTACAAGCGACACAGACTGGCTTCCAGATTTTTCAAGAGTTCAGCCTTTTTCAAACAAGCTGGCAAAACCTGTATGGCACTGGAAAGACGGTTTCTGCAAAAAAATCAACATTCAGATTAAATAAAGTAAAACAAATTATCCTATTCATGTTATAATGTTTTACATGGAACAAGAACTTAAAACAAAAAAAGAGACTGGAATCGTGATTCCTCTTGGAGCTATCAGGGAAAAAGATAATTCAATAATAGGAACTTACCTTTCACTAAAAAAAGTAATTGAGTTTTGCAAAAAGAGCAATCTTTCTATCATTCAACTTTTGCCTGTAAATGACACAGGAACCCACTCTTCTCCTTACAGCGGACTTTCGGCTTTTGCCCTGCATCCCATTTACATTTGCCTGGAAGCGACAGAAGGTTTTTCTGAACTTTACAAGACAAATTCCGCCTTTGCAGAAAAATACGATGCTTACGTAAAAAAACATTCTAAGCCAGCTTCAAAAACCCGCAACCGCTATGATTATTCTGGCATTCTAAATGACAAAACGGCTCTTTTAAAAGAAATTTTCCTGCAGGAATTTGAAAATGATTGCAGCGAAAATGCACAGGATACAGACAGCAGCTTTTCCGCCTGGATTGAAGAAAATCCATGGATAAAAAGCTATTGCGTTTTCAAAACTTTAAAAGACAAAAATTCCCAATCTTCCTGGAAAAGCTGGAGTCAGACCGACCAGCAGGCAGACATTGAAAAAAACTGGAACACAACTGATTTGGAACAGAAAAAACAGCAGATTTTTTATGCATGGTGTCAGTTTTTGTGCCACAAACAGTTAAAACAGGCATCTGATTTTGCTAGAAAAAACGACATTCTTTTAAAAGGCGACATGCCAATCCTTATGAACGAAGATTCCTGCGACGCATGGGAACACAGAAATGTTTTCAATCATGCTCTAAGAGCCGGAAATCCGCCAGACGGAGACAATCCAACCGGTCAGAACTGGGGCTTTCCTGTATATAACTGGAAACAGCTAAAAAAAGACAATTACACATGGTGGAAAAACAGGCTCATTTCTGCGTCGCAATATTACAGTGCATACCGCCTTGATCATCTGCTGGGCTTTTTCAGAATTTGGGCTGTGCCTGAAACTGACACAACAGCTGCACTTGGACATGCAGAACCCTATGAAGGCATTTATCGTTCAGAAATAAATGAAATTGACTTTGATGACAACCGCATCCGCTGGCTTTCACAGCCACACATTCCTACTTGGGCTATAGAAAATATAACGCACGACTGGCAGCTGGCTCATAATATCTTAGGCATTTTCTGTACTAGAATCGGTCAGGAAGAACTTTGGATTTTCAAGGAAACCATCTACGGTGACAAAGAAATTTTCAATACAGATTTAAATCTTGGCAACACAGACCTGGAAAATCAAGTAAAAGCTAAACTTGCACAATACTGGCTTGACCGTTGTCTGATTGAAATAGAAAAAAACATTTTTGTTCCCTCATGGACATATCAGAATTCTACAGCCTGGGAATCGCTTAATCCTTGCGAACGTGAAAAACTTGAACTGCTGTTCAATGAAAAAAATCAGCAGCAGCTCACGCTTTGGAAAAATTCAGCATCGCATATTTTAAAATCTCTGACAAATTCCGTGCAGATGATTCCCTGCGGTGAAGATTTGGGCGTAAATCTGGAATGTGTCCCTCAGGTTATGAAAAAACATGGAATTTTTTCACTGAAAGTCCTTCGCTGGTGCAGGCAGTGGGAAAAACCTGGGCAGCCGTACATTCCGTTTAAAGATTATCCAGAACTTTCTGTAACGGTAACTTCCGTGCATGACAGTTCAACCATAAGACAATGGTGGCAGGAAGAAAAGGATTCTGTAAAATCTTTCCTTGAATTTGCAGAATCAAAAGAAATTAAGCCTGATGAAGAATTTTCGCCAGAAACAGCAAAATTCATTCTGGAAGAAGCTTCCATGGCAAAAAGTTTATGGTGCATCCATCCGCTTCAAGATTTTCTTTATCTGGACAAAAACTATTATCTGGAAAATGCACAGGACGAACGGATAAATATTCCAGGCACTGTAACCGACTTCAACTGGACGTATCAGCTTCCGGCAACAATTGAAGAAATTTCTGAAAATAAAGAACTCTGCAAAAATATTTCTGAAATTTGTGAAAAGCACAGGAGGTGTAATAAAAACTTTGCCTGAAATAGCGTCAAAGTTTTTATTCACAAGTTCGCGTTGCGAACTTCCTTATCAACTGCCGCTTCTCATTTCATTGCGAAGCGGCATAAAAAGTCAATCGATTGCTGAAACAATCTTCTTGACTTTTTATGGGAGTTAACTATGCAAAACAAAAAAAACATTTCGTACAATGAATTTCATATAAGCAAAGCGGTTCGCGATTTATGTGGCATATCGGAAAGTTTTTTCTCCTCATCGGGCAATGTCATTATAAGGGATTTTAAATCAATCCAGCTGTTTGCCGAAAAGTTAAACAAAATTTTTGACAGTCAGGGTAAAAGCGAAAAACGAGTTTCTGCAGGCAACATAAATGCAATGGGGCTTTTGGACGAAATTTCCCATGTAGTCTGTATGCTGTACAGAAAAAAGAAAAGTCCCCAGACTTTTTCAAACGCACTTGCACAACTGGACAAAAAATTCGGCAAGGAAAATACAGACAGACTGCTTCTGTCATTTATGGAAGATTTTCCTCCGACAGAAGTCTACAAAGGAAAAATTTCGCCAGAAGAATTTCTTTCAGAACAGGCAATTGATTCTGGCACAGGTTTTACAAGAACAAACAGGGAAACTGTTCTTGAAGAAATGATTCTTCTCCATCTTGCAAACGAAAATCCAGCTTTCAAACCATTTAAAATCCTGTTCGATGACACAAAACTGCAGCTTTCTTCCATATATAATGATGCATGGATTGAACTGCAAAATTTCTTTAAAAAGCAGCCCGTATTCGGTCCTTTTGACAATGATCTTATTTCCATGCTGAAAGAACCTGTAGAATTCAGTCCAAACGATTTGAGCGGTCAACTTGAATACATCAGAAAAAACTGGATGAGCATTTTCCCGGAACTTCAGGAAATGATGTCCCTTTTCTGGGCTTCTATTGACCTGCTTTCAGAAGAAAACAAAGCCCGCTGGCAGCCTGTAAACGGAAACGGTCAGTTGCCGGATATGCAATCTTACAGTTATGAAAACCTTATGAACGAATATGAAAAGTTTACGCCAGACAAAGACTGGATGCCAAAGGTAATTCTTATGGCAAAAACCGTACTGGTATGGCTTTTCCAATTAACACAAAAATACGGAAGGAATATTTCCACATTAGACCAGATTCCTGATGAAGAGCTTGACACTCTTGCCCAGCAGGGATTTACAGGGCTTTGGCTTATTGGCCTTTGGGAAAGAAGTCCTGCAAGCAAGAGAATCAAACAAATCTGCGGAAACCCGGAAGCTGCCGCAAGCGCATACAGCCTTTATGACTATGAAATTGCACAAAATATAGGTGGCTGGGCTGCTGTTGAAAATCTGCGCTCAAGATTATGGCAGAGGGGCATTCGTCTTGCAAGCGACATGGTTCCAAATCACACTGGCATGGATAGCCGCTGGGTTGTTGAAAAACCTGATTTATTCATACAGAGAAGGGACAACCCGTTTCCGCAATATACGTACAATGGAGAAAATCTTTCCCACGACAGCAGAGTTTCTATTTTTTTGGAAGACCATTACTACAGCAAAAATGACTGTGCCGTTGTTTTTAAAAGGGTAGACAATTATACAGGGGACACACGCTACATTTATCATGGAAATGACGGAACTGGCATGCCGTGGAACGACACAGCCCAAATAGACTTTTTGAATCCAAAAGCAAGGGAAGAAGTCATACAGGAAATCCTGCATGTTGCCAGAAACTTTCCAATAATCCGCTTTGACGCTGCCATGGTTCTTGCAAAAAAACACATCCGCCGATTATGGTATCCAGAGCCAGGCAGAGGCGGAGACATTGCAACAAGAAGCCAGACTCAGTTGAGTACAAAACAATTTGATGATGCCATTCCAAATGAATTCTGGCGGGAAGTTGTTGACAGAATTGCACAGGAAGCCCCGGACACATTGCTTCTGGCAGAAGCCTTCTGGATGCTGGAAGGCTATTTTGTCCGAACTCTTGGAATGCATCGCGTTTACAACAGTGCTTTCATGAATATGCTTAAAAAAGAAGAAAACCAGAAATACAAGGATTCTATAAAAAACACTTTAAATTTTGATCCTCAGGTTTTGAAACGATTTGTAAACTTCATGAACAATCCAGATGAAGAAAGTGCCGTTGCGCAATTTGGCAAAGGCGACAAATACTTTGGAGTTTGTACATTAATGGTAACTATGCCAGGGCTTCCTATGTTCGGGCATGGACAAATCGAAGGCTTTGAAGAAAAATATGGCATGGAATATACGCGTTCCTACAAAAATGAAAGCCCTGACTCAGGCCTGCTTGAAAGGCACAAGCATCAGATTTTCCCTTTAATGAAAAAACGCTGGCTGTATGCCAATATAGAAAACTTTTTGCTGTTCGACGTATGGGAAAACGGTCATGTAAATGAAAATGTCTTTGCCTACTCAAATGCTGCCGGAAACGAAAAATCTATCGTGCTTTACAATAACAGCTATGAACGCGCCTTTGGAACCATCCACACTTCTGCAACTTACGCTGTAAAAACTGGCAATGGCAACGAAACTAAACTTATTACCCGGACTTTAGGACAGGGAATTGGTGCAAGCGATTTTGAAAATTGCTTTATTCTGTTCAAAAATCTTGTCAATGGTCTTTGGTATATCCGCAGAAGTTCTGAAATTTGCCGCAACGGTCTGTTTATCAGCCTGAACGGATATGAAACTCAGATTCTACAGGAAATTTACGAAGTCACAGACGATTCTTCAAATAAATGGTCTCGTTTATGTGAAAATCTTGCAGGCAAAGGTGTTGAAAATCTGGAAATTGCATGGCTTGAACTTGAATATGCACAGCTATACAAGGCATTGCAACAATTCCTGACAGTTCCATTCATTCAGAAAATGCAGAAATTCCTGCGCCCAGCACTGGTTCAGGCTGTCACCAAAGCAAAAAAAGCAGAAAAAACTTTCAAGCCTTCTGCAAAAAACTTAAAAGCACTTCTGGAAGAAATAGAGCCATCTGCACTTGAATTCTTCAGGCAATGTGCAATTTTTGCAGCAAAAGAAGAAAAAGCTATGCAGTTTGCCGGGGCATCTGGCCAAAAGCAAAAGAAAACCAAAAAGAAAATTCCTGCAGAACTTTTGTCACAGAAAGAATTTAAATCTTTTGCATCACAGCTAAAACTTTTGACAACTTTAGCAGTTTCTCCATCAGCTGTAAAAAAATCAAAACAGGAAATTCCTACACTTCTCAAAAAGAATATTGCAGAAACCCCTGAACTGCTGGACATTTTCCTGATTATTAAGGCATTTGGTTCATGGGCAGGCTCAGGTCATGCAGAAAAATGGATGCTTGGCAAAAAAGCTCTGGAACAATTCCATGCAGCAGGCATTTACTCAGAATTTGCAGCTCAAAACCTTGAGAGAAGCATAAAGCTGCTGCCTGCATGCAACATTCCAGACGCAAATCCTGGCAAAATTGCAGATTTACTGTTCCTTTCAAAAAATTCTGCGTTTTTGTGCGGAGTAAATCAATTCAATAACATCTTGTGGTTTAATAAAGAAAGAACCGATGATACACTTAAACTGCTTGAACTTCTGGAAAATTTCAGCAATTTCTGCATCACAAAAGGCAAAAAAGAAAAATTTGCAGAAAAAATCAAACCAGTTACCAGCAGTTTTAAAAAACTTGAAAAGGTTATATCTGCCGCAGAATACAATGTTGCCAATATCATGGAGAAATTTTCTCCAGTCAAAAAAACGTCTGCAACTTCTGCTAAAACTTCAGGAAAAGCAGGCAAATCTGGAAAAGTTGTAAAAACCAAAACTGGTAGCAGGAAAAACAAAAGCTAAAAAAGCATGGATTTTCCCTCACTAGCGATTTTTTTTTCAGAGAAGCGCCCCACGCATCAAAAAATTTGGACAAAAAACTTCATTTTTTGATGCGTGGGAGGGGCTGTCTAATTAGTTCTGTCATGCTGAATTTTCTTTTGGAATGACACAAGGTTTTGACCTTATTGGACAGCCCGTTTTTATGCAAAAGGTATTAAATCTTGATTAAAAGTTGCAAAAGCGTATTTTTCATGGGGAAGGCATGGGAAAGCAGTTTTTCACAAATCAAAACTGTCATAAACTTTCTGCAAAATTTCAAGAATTTCATTGCACTCTTTTACTTTTGGTCTTTTTATTTCAACAGGAGCAATCGACAGCCTTACATTTTCAGGCATTTCGGGAACTTCACCAACGCACCTGCGGATAAAATCACTATCCAAAGCAGGATGATCGCGCATTAAAAGAACCAGTGTGCCATCATCTTCTTCAACCATGTCACGTTTTTTCAAGGCAGCAGCATAAGCGCTTGCCGTACTTCTATCTGCAAAAACATGATATTTTACAAAAAGTTCCTTGGCCGCAGCAACAATGTCCTGCTCCGAAATTTTTGCCGTAAAAACCAGATTCCTCATCATTATTGGATTTGCTGAAAAAATTTCTTCAAGCCGTTCAATATTTGAAGGAGATGAAGGATTACTTCTTTCCCTTTCATTTATCGGAATCAAAGAATCAAGCATCGTACACTGTCCTGCAGAATCAACAGTAAGATCATCGGTCGCTGGCAAAATAAATCCAGAAACAGGCATTGCAATCTTCCAACTATATAAGCCTGCAACGACATTACTGTAATTTCCAGGAGCCATAGCATAATAAATGTCTCCGCTAACCTTTGACTTAAGCCGGGAAAATGCATAAGGATAAAAAAAAGCCTGTGGAAAAAGCCTGCCGATGTTCGCAGTATTTGCAACTGTCAATTTAAACTTTTCCACAACTTCATGATTTGAAAAAATTTTTCTTATAATTCTATGACAGTCTTCCAAAGTTCCGTCAACTTCAACAGGATAAAGATTTCCACCGTTCCAGACATAATCTTCCTCACAAAGTCCTGTTACTCCACCCTTTGGAAAAAGCAGGACAGCTTTCAGATGTTTTTTTCCACGCAAAGCTTTTGCAAGCGTAGCAGCAAGCGAAGATGTCGTTACATCAAAAAAAATTGCCCTGGAATCTTTCATCAAAAGAATCGTTTCTAGAGACTCTACCAGATAGCTAACTCCAAAATCCCTATGCCACCCGGTAGGTCCGTGAAAAAGTTCCAATGTATATAGGGAATCATCTAATTTTTGAATTTTAGGTTCATAAGGGAAAGCCTGAGCAGCAATAGCCTCACAGATGATAGGACTGAACTCATCATTTACACAAGCCAGAGTTAAAGCTCCTGCAACAGATGCATACGTAGTTTTTTCGTCCATAAACAAAATCCAGCGGCGCAAATCATTTACATCTGCAGGGACATACAAGCCACCATCTTCTGGCATACAGTCGCATATAGCCTTTTCAAAACCAATGTTAATTTTCTTATTTCTCGTACTTGTAAAGCGCATATCAACAGTATAGCATTTTCTTCAAAACTTGCCAAACTTAGTTTCATAGTCATCAGCCTTCTTTTCCCCTTTTCGCCTAAGCAGAAAATATTAAAATAAACTTGTCCAAATGCTTTTCTTGCGTTAAACTCTAAATGAGTTCTTTGGTACAGAACGAATTTCTAAATTGGAGGCAAATTATGCTGAAATCAAAAATTGCTGCTGCTTTGGCAGTAGTTTCTTTGACTCTTACAGCCAGCCTGTTTGCAACAAAAGTTGGTCCAGGTCTCGGTTATGTAATTTTTGGAGACAAGAGTGGTCCTGTATACGACCTTCTTGCAGCAACAACAAACGGAACTTTCTGTAGCGAAGGTTTCGCTATCACATTCGGAACATCAGGATACGAAGGTAGTCTGATTGGAATGGAAGCTACAGAAAAATTCGTAAATGAAAACATGGACGCTCTCGCTGCTGACATCGCAAGAGGCGAAGGTGAATATGTTGACACATTGGCTTCTATGCTCAACGTTGCAGACACAGTTGCTTTCAAGGCAAACCTTCAGGACAACTTTGACAACATTTTCTCTGCTGATGCATCTGCAAAAGATGTTAGCGAAAAAATCGTTGCTATTGTAGGCTAAGTTACTTTTTAGCTGAAAAAGGGTACGGTTGCTTTTAATCGTACCCTTTTTTTGCATTTCAAAATGAGGAATTTTATAACCGATTTTTTGTAAATTCCATAAAAATACGTCGAGCTAAGTCAGGTTAACACTTAAAGTCTTGACTTTGCAGTTTGAAGGTTTGAATAAAACCTTAATCTTAGAAACCCTAATAAAAAATACAGGTTCACAATTGTTCATTTTTATTCTTTTAGCTTTATCATTTTCGTTATTTTCACCTCTTTATGCACAGGAAAACAAAAATATTGACTATCAGGCAAAGGCTTCTGCCGCAATAGAAAAAGCCAGGCAATTAAACCTTTCTGCCAGACCATACTGGCATACCCTGCTTCACTATAAACCATCTGGCGAAGAAACATTTAAAAGCCTCGTAGACGATCCTAAATTTTTTCTTGCAAAAAACGGAAAAACAAATCCTCAGGCAGAACTTGAGGCAACTATAAATGCTTTTTTTGCTCTTCCAGAGCCAGAGCACAAACATGCAACAGCAGCTTTTCCAGGCAGATACAAATGGATTTGCCAGAATTTAAACTTAAGTGGGGAAGATTTTCCATACAACGGAGATGCTGAATATACCGACTTGATGTCAAAACTCGCTCCAGATTCGATATATCTGATTTTTCCTGCTGGTTACATGAAAAATCCAGCTTCGGTTTTCGGTCATACTTTCATTCTTGTAGAATCAAAAGGACAGTCACGACTCCTGGCAAATTCCATAAGTTACGGAGCAGATGCCGGCAATCTTTCAGGCTTTCTGTATGCATTTCTAGGCCTTACAGGAGGATTCAAAGGATTTTACGGTTTCAAGCCTTACTATGACAGAATCAGGGAATACAGTGCCATTGATATGCGGGATATGTGGGAATATAAGTTAAAATTTTCTGAAGAAGAAAAAGACTCAATGCTCCGCCATATCATTGACATGAGAGGAATTTATTCAAATTATTACTTTATTACGGAAAACTGTTCCTACAATCTTTTGTATTTGATTGAAGCTGCCAAGCCGGAAACAAAGGTTACCAGTACTTTGACAGGAGCCGTAGAACCTATTGAAACTGTCAAACTCATCTACAACCTGGGGCTCACAGATGAAGGCACCTATCGCCCTTCGCTTTTTTCCAAAGTTGAAAATTACAAATCATATTTGACTGAAGAGCAAAATAAATTTGCAAAACAAGTCTGTATCGGAAAAAAAACTCCTGAAGACTTCGCATTTACAGACATGAGCAAAGAACAGCAGGCCATTCTTTGGGATACCTGCGCAGAATATCTACAGCACTTGCTTTCAATCCATAAAATTGAACTGGAGGACTACAGAAAACGCTATATTTCAGTTCTGTCAGCACGCCGAAAACTTGGTAAAATCAATCAGAAGGTTTCTATAAAAATTCCTGAAAAGCCTCACAAGGCCCACGGTTCAAAGAAATTTGCAATGCACGGTGGAAAAGACGGAAAAGGAAATTATGCAGGTATAAACTGGCGTCTTACGGCACACGATCAGCTTGAAAATCCTGCAGGTTACAGCAAAAACTCACAGCTGGTTTTCTTTTCCGTTGATGCAAGACTCTATTCAGACAATAGTTTTCAACTAAAAAATGCAATAATTGCAGAAGTTATTTCACTTCCTGCTTCTGACATTTACTTTTTGAGCACTGCTTTTCATGGAGTTGCAGGTTGGGAACAGAATTTTGACGAAAATAAAAATGATATCCTGTCATTCCGTGGAAAATTCTTTGAAGGATACAGCATAGAACCGGCCTCATGGGTTCAATTTTACATGATGATTGGTCCAGACTGTTACTTTAATCCATGCTACGACTACTGCATGGACTTGCTTTTAGGTGGCGAAGCTGGATTCATAACAACTTTTGGTAACTGGAAAAACAAAGTTGAAGCACAGGTTTTACAATCCCCATTGAACTTTGACCATTTCCGTTCTGTTTTTTCTGCTGATCAGAGGCTTACCGTTACCCAAAACCTAAATTTTTCCGCAAAATACGCATTTAATATCGATTTTGACAACACTTGGCATGAATTCAACCTTTCAATGAACATCAACTTTTAAAATATCTGAAATCTGGCTCATGAACTAAAAACAGTCCATAAGCCAGATTTCAGCAAATTCTCAAATTACTCTGCAATTATGCGCTTTTGTTCCCTGTCAACAACGTAGAGAACAATAATAGTACCTTTTTCTACATGATATGGAATAGAAAAATTGCCGCCTGTATGCTTAAAAGAAATCAACGTAGAAACTTCACCTTTAGGGCTAATAGCTTCAACCCTCATAGGAACAGGATACGGATAATTTTTCAGAGATTCAGAAAATATGCCAAATACATTCTGGCTTTCATCAATATTACCTTTTGGAAATGCAAAATCAACAGACATTCTGGTGTAATTTGGAACAAATTCAGTAGTGAAAGCCTGCTGTGAAGTAACTGTTCCAGTTTTTTCAGAAGGCTCTGCTTCATGGCTTGTAAATTCAAAAATAATTTTGCTTGTAACCATAAACTTCAGCATATCTGAAACATCTTTACCTACAATTTTTGGTATACGGGTTTTTTCAAACTGAGGTCCGCGGCTTACAATAAGTGAAACGGTAACAGGCTCAGTAATAAGTGTACCAGCTGGAGGTGTCTGCTCAAGAATTATGCCAGGCTCTGAAACATCTGCCCTGTAAACAGGGTCTGCCAAAACAATGAGGGGATTTGCAGAACCTGCAAACAATGTCTGCAACTGCATACGAACATCGTCAAGCAAAAGTCCTGTATAATTTTCAACATGATCAATTACAACTCCCCGACTGACAACTAAAGAAATTCTGCGGCCAGCCTTTACAATTGAGCCGCTTGCAGGATTCTGTTCCAGAATTTTTCCAGCATCACCAGGAACTTCAGAATATCGCAACTGAATTCTTGGATAAAGTTCCTTAACCTGCATTTCAAGCAGAGCTTCTGCCAGTGGCTTTCCCTGAACATTTGGAACCATAACCTTTTCCTGCCCTTGGACAACTGCAAAGAATACAGCCAGTGCTACAACAACCATCAGCAAAAAAGAAAATAAAACGGTTCCAACCATTATTTTTGCATTTTCCTGAAAATCGGAAACAATTTCAGAAATGTCAATTCTCAATGAACTCAACTTGAATTTGCGCAACCGTGAAAATAGTGTAACTTTTTCAGCTTTAGTGTCAGCTGCAACAGATTCGCAAGATTCTACAGGGCTTTCCTGTATTTCAATTTTTTCTTCTTTGTTTTCGTTATCGTCCATAAAATTTTCCTTTTAGAGTAAAACAGAGCCAATAAAATTTCGGCTTCCATTCATAAAATCTTTGTAATTCATGGCCTTTTTTGCCTGCCATTGAAGTTCAGTTACTACAAGTTGGCCCTTACCGCAGGCAATATAAATTCCAGTTTTTTTGTCAAAAGAAAGAACTTTTCCGGGAACGGCATCATTTGCTTCAACAGGATTTTCAGCAATTTGCGCCTTCAAAATCTTAAGATTTGTCTTTCCGTCAGAAGTAAAACAGCCAGGCTCATTTGTATAGGCACGAATTTTTGCTTCAATTACAGGAGCGCTTTCATTCCAGTCAATTTTTCCATCTTCTTTTTTTATAAGCCCTGTATAAGTAGGCTGTCCCTCCTGCGCCTTTGCAGCAGGCAGTTTTCCATTTTTAGAAATTTCAACTAAGAGTAAAGCAATTTCTTCAGCACCCATTATGGCACTTTTTTCCAGCAGAGATTCTGCCGTTTCTGAAAAATCAAGACTAATTTCTTTCTGTACAAGCAAATCCCCGCAATCCATTTCCTGTACGATTTTCTGAACGCTGATTCCTGTTTTTTCGTCACGATTCAATATCGCTGCAGGAACAGGTGTACAACCACGGTACTTTGGCAAAAGGGACGGATGAAGGTTTATTCCACCAAATTTAAAAAGCCCCAGAAATTTAGGTCCAAAAATATGACCATAAGCAAAACACACCAAAAGGTCAGCTCCTAGAGGTGCAATTTTTTCCCTGAGCTCAGCATCCAGATGTTCAGGCGTAAAAACAGGAATTTCATGCTGTGAGGCAACAGCATGCACAGGAGTCGGAATCAAATCATGATGGCGTTTCTGCATGGAAGGAGGATTTGTAAGCACACCAACAATTTCCACACCGCAGTCCGCAAGCTGAGTATTTTTTAAAAGATATTCCAATGTGATTGCAGCTGCCTTTGGGCTTCCTGCATACAGAACTTTGAGCACTATTTTCCTGCCTTTTTTGCCTGTTTTGCGGCGATTTTTGCCGCAATCCGCTTAGATTTGGCTTCTTTTTCAGCCTGTTTTTTTGCATAACGTTCCTGACGTTTTGCAAACTTTTCAATTGTTTTTTTGGCAAAGTCCTCATCCCCACGGTCAATGAAAACATGACCATCAAGGTGATCGTATTCATGCTGAATTACTCTTGCCAAAAAACCATCTGCTTCAAGAGTAAACGGTTTGCCGTTTTCATCAAAAGCCTGAACCGTAATTTTTTTAGGGCGGAGAATTGATTCATACACTTCAGGAATACTGAGACAGCCTTCTTCATAAGGAACCATTTCTTCTGAAGTTGAAATAATCTGCGGATTTATGAAAACACGGCGAACATCGTCATCTGCAATAATTACAAACATCCTGATTGAAAGTCCAATCTGAGGGGCAGCAAGCCCTACTCCATTGGCTTCAATCATTGTTTCAAACATTTCTTCTGCAAGTTTTTTATGCTCTTGTGTTATTTCTGGTACTGGTTTAGCAACCTGACGCAGCACCGCTTCTCCAAGCTTACAAATTCTCAACATAATTTCTCCATTTTTCTACTGTTCCAGCCGAATTCTTGCTGCCCTGGCATGAGCTGCAAGACCTTCTGCATCACCAATAAAACCAGAAGCCTTTGCACTGGCGACAGCACCTTCAGAACCATTCTTTGCACGCAGCGTTGTAACAGTTTTCAAAAAGCAGCGGACACTTAATCCGCCTGTAAAACGTGCAGAACCCGAAGTAGGCAATGTATGGTTCAAACCTGCTGCATAGTCACCAAAAACTTCTGCGGCTGTATGTCCAATAAACAGCGAACCATAATTATGAACAAGATTCTGAATTTTCTGCCGTGCTTCGCTGTCTTCCATAGCAAGTTCCAGATGTTCAGGAGCCTTGCGGTTAGCAAATTCTGCAGCCTGTTCCAAAGAGTCAGTAATAATTATTCTACCACAGTTATTTATGCTTGCACATGCCGTTTCCTTTGTTTCAAGAGAGGCAAGCTGCTTTTCAATTTCTTCGGCAACAGCTTTTGCAAGATTTTCATCTGGAGTTGCCAGTACTGGTTGAGCAACAATGTCATGTTCTGCCTGTGCCAGCAAATCAGCAGCAACCCATGCTGGATTTGCAGAAGAGTCTGCAATAATGAAAACCTCTGTAGGTCCTGCAACCATGTCAATTCCTACAGTTCCGTAAACAAGTTTCTTGGCTTCTGCAACAAATTTATTGCCAGGACCTACAATTACGTCAACCCGTGGAATTGATTCTGTACCAAATGCCATGGCAGCAATGGCCTGGGCGCCGCCACAAGCAAACACTTTTGTAGCCCCACAAATATAAGCTGCAGCCATAATTCCTTCATCGGCATACGGCTTTCCGCCAATATAAGCTTTTCCAGAAACTCCAGTTCCTGCCTTTTCAGCAGAAGCTTTATCATCTGGATGAACACGAGGTGGTGTACAAAGAATTACATCTTTAACCCCAGCTGCAGCTGCCGGTGTCAATGTCATGATTACAGTCGACAGCAAAGGAAATCTTCCAGCAGGAACATAAGCACCAGCCCTGTCAACTGCAAGAGTTTTTTGCCCTGTAAACAAACCAGGTCTCAGTTCAGTTTCAAAATCTGTAAAAGATTCCCTTTGTTTTACTGCAAATTCCATTGCTAAATCATGAGAATAAAGCAGAGACTTGTACAAATCAGGATTTTCTTTTTCAAGCTTTTCAGCTGCAGCTTTCAACTCACTCTGCGGAATTTCAAATTCTTTCGGATCTGAAACATCAAACCGTGCAGTATAGTCATGCAACGCAGCATCTTTTTTAGTTCTTATGTCTGAAAGAACTGTTCTTACAGTATCAATTGATTGCCCAAAATCCCTGCCGAAAAAAAATTCCTCTTCAACCTCAGAGGCCTTCTGTATCTTTATCATTTTTCTTTATGCCTTCTATCAAGTTCATTGTAAACATCCTGCCATGTAACACCTTCTTTATACATGAGGACACTTACAAAATACAGCAAATCTGCTGCTTCCCATATAACTTCGTCTTTTCCTTCTGCCTCGCAAAGTTCTTCCGACTCTTCTTCAACTTTTTCCCGAACCCTCTTGTCATTCAAAGTGGCAGTATATGAACCGGGTCTTGGATTTGCAAAACGTTCTGAAATTATTCCATAAAGGCGTTCCAGTGTAGAAGGTTCATCAGGCTCTGAAGTAAAGCATGACCAGCTGCCTGTATGACAAACCCCGCCATGAGGAATTACAGTTGCAAGAATTGTGTCTCTGTCACAATCTGCACGCAGTTTGACAACCTCAAGATAATGACCAGAATGTTCGCCTTTAGTCCAAAGAACATTGCGGGTGCGGCTCCAGAAAGTAAGTTTTCCAGTTGCAAAAGTTTTTTCAAATGCTTCTTTGTTTGCAAAACCCATCATTAAAACGGAACCATGTACATCCTGTGCAATAACAGGAACCATGCCCTCCGTTTTTTTCCAGTCAAGACAGGCAATAAAAGCATCTTTCAAAGAAACTTTTCCAGTATACAAAGCCATTCCCAGCTGAACATCGCAATGGAGTTTTTCAAGCTGCTCAATTTCTTCAACAGAAGAAACACCACCTGCAGCTACTACGCGGCAATCAACTGCTTTACGAAGTTCTTCAACAGCTTTCATGTCTGTCCCCTGCATACAGCCTTCTTTTTCTACACAAGTAAAAAGAAGTTCTGAGCAGTATTTTTCAGCAGCTTTTGCTCCTTCAATCAAAGGAATGTCCAGCGCTTCTGTCCAACCTTTTACAGCAATTTTCCCATTTATGGCATCTACCGAAATAATAATTCTTTGCTTTCCGATTGCAGCAGCAAGCTCTTCAAGAAACGCA
Source organism: Treponema sp. (assembly GCA_016296655.1). Lineage (GTDB taxonomy): Bacteria > Spirochaetota > Spirochaetia > Treponematales > Treponemataceae > Treponema_D. The sequence goes on from JAEDIW010000014.1 coordinate 34,704, forward strand.
GTGTTAAGAATATCATCACCTGATTTTGCATCTGCATTCCAGGCAGAAGAACCGATAATTACTTTTTCAGCACCAAGGGAAATCAATTCTCTAGCACGTTTTACAGAACGTACGCCTCCGCCTGTTCTCACATTACCTTTACGGAGCAATGATTTTAAAAGCGGTGTATTTACAGTATTTCCTTTGCCGTCAGTATGTCCCAAGGCTGCATCTAAATCGATTACAGCCACTTCTCCATATTTGTTAAAATCAGCGATAAGCTTATCAGCGTCATCACGCTTGAGCATAAGCTCTTTTCCATTTTTCAGCTGGACAACCTGTCCGTCTTTTAAATCTATTGAAGCAATTACCATAACTTGCGATTTTAGCAGAAATTAACACAGCTTTCAATAATTGCATCACTGGCAAATGCCTCAACTGTCAGATAAAACGGGCAATGGATTGTTTAAGCAAAAAAACTGCCCATATTTTGTGAAAAGTTCCAGCTTACCTGCCCGCAAGGGATATGAAGGGCTTGCATCCGTTGTCCGTATGCGAGCAACTATGTTGCAAAGTCAAATAATCCCAAATAAAAAAAGATTCATGCTGAAAAGCCTGCCACCCATATTGACAAAGTTTCAGGATTTTGATATATTAGTTATCACCATGGCGTCATACCCAAGTGGTAAGGGACAGGTCTGCAAAACCTCTATGCATCGGTTCAATTCCGATTGACGCCTTTAGAAAGACTTGCTTAGCGGCAGGTCTTTTTTTTCCGAACTGGTCATGGCCAAGCCGCAGTTCGTTAACATACAGGCTGCCTGAAGCATACGCTGATGGGTGGCCATTTTTTTACTGTCGTACAGTTAAGAACTGACAGAATACCTTTTGTAAAATCCATGTAAATGCTATACTTTTCTTATGGCTGAAAATTTTGACTATATAATCATAGGTGCCGGAGCTGCCGGCCTTACCTCAGGACAATATGGAGCAAGGGCAGGATTAAAAACGCTTATAATCGATTCCTCTTCCGGAGGCGGGCAGGCACTGCAAATTGCAGAACTTGAAAATTACCCGGGCTTATTTCCGCTCGTGTCAGGTTCTGATTTTTCAGAAAAAATGCTTGAACAAACTAAGGCTTTCGGTACAACAGTCATTCAGGATACAGTCCTTTCAATTGACAAAATAAATGATAGGTTTACCGTAAAAACCCAAAAAGAAGAATTCCAATGTTATGCAGTGCTGATTGCAACGGGAGCAAAACACAATACATTACAGGTTCCAGGCGAAAAAGAATTATGCGGTGCAGGAGTTTCCTACTGTGCTACTTGCGACGGACCTTTTTTTAAAGACAAAAAAATTATTGTCGTAGGTGGCGGGGATTCTGCCTGTTCAGAAGCAGTCTATCTGTCAACTATTTCAAAAGATGTTACGCTTATACATCGACGTGGTACATTGCGGGCTCAAAAAGCCGTTCAGGACAAATTGCTTAACTCTGGCGTTACCGTCCGCTTTAATTCCCAGATAGAATCCATCAACGGTAAAAATAAAGTTGAATCAGTGACTTTAAAAGACAGCGAAACTGAAAATCTTTCAGAAATTCCAGCTGATGCAGTTTTTATTTTTGCAGGAACGACTCCCGTAACAGATTTAGTAGAAATGCTTCCAAAAGATGAAAACGGCTACCTTCTTACAGATGAATGTATGCAGACAATAATTCCCGGTTTGTATGCTGCCGGCGATGTACGTTCCAAACCGTTCAGACAGCTTGTAACTGCAGCAGCTGATGGTGCAACCGCTGCTTTTCAGGCTACAAACTACATTCACGGGCAGAAGCTAAAAAAATCACTATAAGGAATCAGTATAAAGATGAAAAGAGCCCTGTCACTTTTTCTGGCAACATGTTTTTTGTGGAATCCACTGAATTTTGCAGGTTATGCACAAAATTCAAGTTCATTAACAAAAAAAGATAATACGATTCCTCTGGATGCAGACTTTTGGAGCGACTACCCTGCAGACATTCTTGCAGACACACTTGTTTCCCGCATGGAAGATACAGAACTTTTGGCACAGATTTTCATGTTCGGCTGGGCAGGTGCAGAACCGTCAGAACTTTTGAATCAATGGGTTCTTGACAGGGGGCTCGGAAGTGTAAAAGTTTTTGGATGGAATACAGATGATATAACTTTGGTTGCAAAATCAATCGCTGAACTTCAAAAAAAAGCCCAAAAACGTCCATATAAAATTCCGCTGTTCGTAGCAACCGATCAGGAAGGTGGCTGGATTCGTCACGTAAAAGGCGAAACATTAATTACGCCTGGAAATATGGCCATTGGAGCCTGCGGATATCCAATTGATGCCTGGTACAGCGGGTACTATATCAATAAAGAAATTCATGCGCTGGGCATCAACATGAACTTTGCGCCATCAGTGGATTTGTTTACAGACCATGACTCTACAATAATAGGAACACGAGCTTTCAGCGAAAATCCTGACAACACTGGAATTCTTGGCGCTTCCTTTGCAGCAGGTTCAATTGCAGCAGGAGTCATTCCAACAGCAAAGCATTTTCCAGGTCATGGAGCAACTAACGAAGATTCACATATTTTTCTGCCTACAATCGACATTGACTTAAAAACCTGGCAGGAAAGGGAATTAGTGCCATTCAAATATCTTATTGCTGAAAAAATTCCTGCAATAATGTCAGGGCATCTGGGTTTTCCACAAATAACGCATAATGGCGAACCTGCATCCCTGTCTAAAACATTTCTTACAGACATTTTGCGCAGGCAGTTGGGCTACGAAGGCCTTATTATTACAGACGATATGATGATGAATGGTGATACACTCTATGCAGGCTCGCTCTCCAATGCATATAAACTGGCAATAGAAGCAGGAAATGACATCATTATATCTTCTACAACTGCCAGACTGAACGAAGCCCTATGGACAAGTAATCTGGAACGCATGAAAACAGACATGGAATTCAGGGCAACTGTAAAAAAAGCTGCACGCCGCGTCATAAAATGCAAACTTGAATATTTTAAAAGTCCGAAAGCAGCACCTCTTTACCCAAATCCAGCAAACATTTCAAATCACATTCCAGACAAAGACGGACAGAAATTCTTTTTGGAACAAGCATGCCGTTCAATAACGCTCTTCAAATCAGGTACACTTCCTCTTACAAGTGAAAATTCAGGAAGGGTTCTGCTGACGGGCTCTCTGCCGACTTTTTTTACAGAAGGAAAAAAACGGTTTCCGACAGCAGCAGAGTTTAAATTCACATACGAAATAGGTCCTAATGAAACGCAATGGGTCTGCGACAACATTCTTGCAACTGCAAATGCCTTCGATACAATTATCATCTGCGTTTATAATGAACGTACAGCAAGAATTGCTCAAAAAGTTAAGGAAAGCGGAAAAAGAGTTATAATTTTTTCACTTTTGTCCCCTGTCAAATCAACTTCGCTGACTTGGGCTGATTCAATTCTGTGCGGTTACAGCTATTCAGATTATTCTATACAGGCTCTTTTTGCAGCTCTAGCAGGCGATTTTTCACCGGATGGAAAACTACCTTTTACTCCAAACTGAAGAACTGTTCCAAGACCTGAAAATCATTCAGGAATAGGCTTTTTCTGGCTGTACTTCCAGTCATAAGCATGTGTACTTGGAAGCCGGCCTTCAATTCTTGCGTTCTCAGCTTCAAGCTGAAAGCGAATCATCCTTTTAAAAATGTCCATTAAAGGCTCAGGGTTTGTATTTTTTGCAAGACCTATAGGTTGCAGTTCCTTTATGAGATAATAGCAGGATTCTATTGTAGAAATGTATTCTGGTCTGGGTTCACGCTTAAACGTAAAAACCGAACGATATTCTCCATAAAAAGAAAGTCTGGGCAAAGTTAAAAGATTAGGGCTATGCTCAATTATTTTTCGGGAACAAAACCATGTTGCATCTACAACAAGCACCAGCAAGGTTCTGTTTCCGACAGTTTGAGCAAATTTTTCTTTTTTTGCAGTCCATGCTTCTTCGCCAGGATAAAGCATTACAGGAAAATACCTAGGATCCGCAAGCAAGGCAAGCAGTCTTTCATTCTTTGTAAAATCCAGCCCCACGAGGATTTCAGAATCCGGCAGTGTAAGATGGGACAATCTTCCGGTTCCTGTGCGCTGATGCTTAGCTTCTTTAGGATGCATCAAAAAAACGAATTTTATGCCAGAATCAACAGGCTTTATGTATTTGCAAAAACAGCTTTCAACATGTCTGAAACATTTATAACAACGTCCACTCATAATGTCCAAATATAACAAAAAAAGGGAAAGCAAGAAACCCTTACTTTCCCTTCCTGTCTATAGCAGTGATGTGCCTTACTTATTCAGTATTCCCTAGTCCAGTCTGGCACCTACACCTTCTGGTACATTATCGGTCAGTTTAAACAGATTCTTCATATCTATTGAACCGTCAGCTTTTCTGCCAGGAACAATATTTTTTACATCTGTTGAAACAAAGACATTATCAGCCTTCAGTTCTACACCGCTTCCATTTATACCATTTGAACCGTTGCAGAAGAAGTTGTTGTCAGAAGCAAGAGCAGGCATTTCAGCAAAATTATCGCTTGTTGAACCATTTACAGAAAGAACACCGCTAGCCTTAAACTGCCTTGGTTCACCTTTACCCTTACCATACAAAGTTATGTTAAAACTTCCGTTTGCTGTAGAAGTAACTTTTTCCAGAATAAGTGCCGGATTTGAGTTACTTGTAATTCCACTCATTCCATTTTTGAATGAAATGCTGTTGCGCAGAACATGAGGAACGGCAATACCGTCACCACCCATCTTAAAGCCATTTCCGTCACCATTTCCAGTTCCGTCCATGCGGTGTCCATTTTCGTAAGCAATACAATCTTCTACAATAACAGCTCCAATCGGACCACTTTCAATTTTTGCAAACAAATCCCAACCGTCATCAATATTGCAGTAAGAAATACAGCCTCTGAACACATTGCCATTGCCGCAGGTAAGTTTAGCAGCAAAACCGTCAGCATTATTCTGAGCAGGGTCACAGTTGCCATAAGATGTACAGTTCAAAATTAAATTGTCATGCGGCCATTTTTCAAACGAATCGGTTGACTGTCCGCTAATCTGAATTCCTGTATCGCCATTATAGCAGGCCTCTACCAGATTCAGAATATTCCAGCTTCCAGCAACCTGAATACCTTTTATATTATCGCCAGTGTTGCAAACCTGAATTTTTTCAATTTTCCACCAGTCGCCCCAAATCTGCATACCGCCTTTACTTGTAGAAAAATCAAAAATTGCCTGACCATCGCCTTCTACAGTCAAAGTTTTGCGCTTCTTAGCAGAAAGACCACTGTTACCGCGTTCAATAATCAGACCCTTAGAATTTTCTATATAATACCGGCCAGGTTCCAGAACTACAGTCTGACCAGGTTTTACATAATTTACAGCAGTCAGCAAATCTACAGGTTTTTCCTTAGAACCATCACCAAACACACTGCCTTTTGGAGATGCATAAATTTCACTGCCCTTAAACGAACGGATTATTACAGTTGCATAATAAACTACAGGCTTATAGCTTTCTTCATAAAATCCAGTCTGGCGGTTATACTGTGCAACAACCTGTCTAGGACCTGGTCTGAATTTTTCATCTGGCGTAAATGTAATTATCAAGTCATTTATAGGACCTGGCATTTTTATAACTTTCTTAAAGTCAACATCAGCCTTAACTTTTTCACCATCAATCAGCTTCTGACCCTTTGAAGTAACAATTGTCAAAGTTCCATCTGAGTTTGAATTATATACAAAAGGATATGCATTTTTGTAATAAACAGTAGGACAGTCAACCACAGTCTTTAAAGGAACAGGTTCAGGCGGTTCTTCCACTGCAGGAGCATCTTTCTTTGGATCCGTAACCTTAAATTCGATATTGCTGAATGTAGCATTCATTCCACGAGCTACAGCAAAACCAAGGTAAACATGATCTTTATCCAGCTGGCGCAGTTTATCAGGTCCATACATGATGTATTCAGTAGGAATCCCTTCGCCTACATCAGCAGGAACATAAACAGCATGATATCCAGTGTTTGTTTTTTTAAGTGTAATGCGGTAGTCGCTGCCAGTTGTAACAAGGTTTGCATTATCATAATTAAAGGCTCGTGCAAAAACAATTCCATTTTCTGCAATGCCTTCATCACCTTGCGCAATAACTTCAGGAGTAATATTGCTTACAAACCGAGCACCCATTCCGTCTTTAATTTCTTTTTTTACACCATCTATATGAGTCGTAAACTTCCATGTCAAAATTCCTGCTGAATTAGTATAATGGTTTACGCTGTTTACGCCATTTTCGCCAAGAGAGTCCATGGCAATAATTCCAAAACCTTCCTGCCCGTCAGGAGTAGGATTTGTATAATCAACATGAACATCTGCCGAAAGTTCAAAGTTTTCAGTATCAGGATTTATGACCGTATAATAATACGAAATTCCATCATGATAATTTGTAAATTTTCCACCTTTGTCCTTAATACCACCAGATTTTTCATTGAATGTGCAGGACTTCAAAGAAAACTTCAAATCGTTTGTGTCAAGGATTTCAATTTTATTTCTATCACCTGAAGAAGACTGTCCGAACCATGTAAAAGTCCATTCCCTTTCTTTTTCTGCAAAAATTTTTTTATGCTGAGCTGCACCTGAAGATTTTTCATTTCCCCTTACAGCAACAACAGAAATATCATAAAAAGATTCTGGCTTCAAATCTTCTATAATACATTCAGTTTTTAGACCTGAATTTGCAGTTTTTTTGCCACCTGCTTCATCCATCCAGATGATTTCATAGTTTTCTGCTTCATGAATTTCATTCCATTTTACACTCAGCCTGCCACCACCCAAATTCAGCAAAGAAAAAACAGGTTTTTCCAAAGGAAATTCATATTTAAATGTATAAGGAGCAGAAACATGCATTTCGCTCTCATTTGTTTTAAATGCAGTAACTTTAAATGTGTAAGTACCAGAATCTGACATCTCAAATTCAACAGACTTGTCAGCACGGCGAGTTTTTCCAACTTTTTTAGAAGAAGACGTGCCAGTTTCAGAAATCATGACAACTTCGCCCTTATCAGCCCCGGTCTTTGAAGTGTCCATCTTAAAATCAACTCGAACAAGTTTTGGCCCGTTAGCAGAAACTTTAACAGACTTAATTTCTGGCAAAGCAATATCTTTCCATGCAGTTTCCTGAGCAAACGCTCCAGACAAAACACAGAAAACAGTCGCCAAAACCATCCATTTCTTAATAAAAGAAAATTTCATAATCCATCCTTAAAAAGGTATTAAAAAATCACAACCACATTCTGAATAGCCTTTCATGCAAGCGACAGCCACATAAAAAACTCACAGCCAGTCACCCAGCTCATACAGAAACGCAGGATTTTTCAACTTTTATGAATAAAACAGACAAAAAAAAGAACAATCTTCCTTCTGCAAAAAAAACTTAAGGTTTGTATTAAACCTAAAATCAAGCAGACAAGTTATTGTTCATCATTACAAAACCACCAGTATTTTTCTGAGCAAAACTCAAAATACATTACCAGTAAAAATTCAACAGAAATATAAAGAAATACAGGCAAAAGCCTGACTTTAAAAATCTGCATTTCCAAAGCCAGACTTTCAACCTAAATCATGCTGAAATTATTTTTCAACCTTGATGCAGTAGATATTGATTCCACCGCTTTTTGAATAAGCATACAAAGTTCCAGAAGCTGTAGCTTTGAAAGAATTAATGGCCATTATTCCACTTCCATAAGGAGGACAATCCATTGTTGTAACCTGTTCGCCATTTTCATTTGCAATAATCAAAGTTCTAGTATCTGTTTTGTTTCCAGAAAAAGCATAAACTGTAACTTTTTCTCCAGCTGTTACAGGGAAAGAAACGCAACGGTAAGAAGTATTTCCAGCACCCTTTGTATTAATACGCTTTGTAAAAACTTCTCCATCTGGAGCAGGTGGAATTTCTGTATTGTCTACAGTAATAGGCTTTTCAGCAGAACCGTAAATTGCAAAACCGTCTTCCAGTTCAACCTTACCAGTAAAAGAACCAACTTCAAGGTCATTTGCATTTACATATCCTTCAGCAAAAGCAGCACCCATAAAAAATAAAAATCCAGCAAGAACTGCCATACATTTTTTCATAAAGAAACCTCCATTTCCTGTCAAACCTTCATTATGTTTAACAAAATAAGTATAGCAGTACAGGATTTAATAAAACGATTATTTTTTTTACTTTTCCGACTTCTTATTCTTTTTAAATTGGGGCGGACTTTTCGAGCAACCGCCGTTACGCTGTTCGCTTTACGCTCATCCGCCAAAGGCGGACGCTTCGCGCAGCTCCATGGCGGGCCAGGTGCATTTGAAAACAGCTTCCGACAATCCGCCTCCCATTTTCAAAACAAGGCAGAATCCTAAGAAAAAACTGAATACAGCAGATGGAATCTGCCCATTCTTTTTGAACAACCCCAATCTGACGGAAAGTGCTGAGTAATCTCTTCAAGTTTTTATCAGCACATCCCTAAATGGTCTGCTCAATAAATGCTTTCATATCTTCTTTGCTACGGGCACCAAGTGTATCCGCAACCTTTTTGCCGCCTTTGAAAATAAAAAAAGCAGGAATACTCATAATTGCATATTTTTGAGCAAGATCAGACTCATCATCAACATTTACCTTGCAAATCTTTACAGAGCCTTTCATTTCTTCTGCAAGCTCATCAATAACAGGGCTCATCATCTGGCAAGGACCGCACCACGAAGCCCAAAAATCCACCAAAACAGGCTTGTCTGATTCAAGAACTTCCTGCTGAAAATTTTCAGCTGTAACTTTTAATGCCATAATTTCCTCCATGCATAGTATCTGCGGGCTCTTAGTAAACGCCCATAAACAATATACAAATGCCTCTGCAAAAAAGCAAAGAAAAAAGCAGAAATGGCAAAATCTTAATAATAGAAGAAAGCCTCTGGCAGATTTTTCTACTGCACACAAGCCCAATGTTCATCAGCTGACAGAAACAGAAGGTCTCAGCCGCTGGTTTACAATGCGTTCCAATTCTGAAAGCTGAGAGGCAAAATTCTTTTCATCTCCGCTGGCAAGCAGAACTTCACAGGCTGAGCTGGCAATAGTAATTTTCTGGGCAATATCCTGTTCAAATTTGCCGGCAAGAGTAGAAACATCAGGCTTCATTGAATGGACTTTTTCCTGAAGATTTTTTATACGCGATGCAAACTCCGGCCATTTTTCTTTCAGCAAACCGTCTGCTTTCTGAGAAAATTTATCAATTGAGTCAAAAAGATTTTCAAGGGATTTTATGGCAGATTTTACATTCTGCTCATCTTCGGATTTCTTTCCAAGAATAAATGAAAAAAGATTTTTTATCCACAATGGTACGTTTTTCATAGACACACATTCTAGCAGATATTTTATTTTTTTCAATTTGATTACAATTTTAAATTAAAAAAAATTGATTATTAAGTAAAATTAACCAAAATTTATTAGCTGTCAAACTTGCTAAATCCTAGCTAACAGTATAATCTATATGCTAGCTTAGGAGTGGTTTTTCCACTCAAAAAAAACTCTAACTTATCTATTTTTTTCTAGGAGGGCATTATGTCCAGAAAAAAGCAGTCAATGGACGGTAACCAGGCAGCTGCACATGTCGCTTATGCGTTTACTGAAGTAGCCGGGATTTACCCCATTACACCATCTTCTCCGATGGCAGACCTTGTTGACCAGTGGTCAGCAAACGGCTTAAAAAATATCTTTGGAACCAAAACAAAGGTTATTGAAATGCAGTCTGAAGCTGGTGCTTCAGGTACAGTTCACGGTTCCCTTGCAGCTGGTGCTTTGACAACAACATTTACAGCTTCACAGGGACTTCTTTTGATGATTCCTAATATGTACAAGATTGCTGCAGAACAGCTTCCTTGTGTTTTCCATGTTTCAGCACGTTGTGTTGCAACACAGTCTTTGAACATCTTCGGTGACCATTCAGACGTTTATGCCTGCCGTCAGACAGGTTTTGCAATGCTCGCTGAATCAAGTCCACAGGAAGTTATGGATCTGGCTCCTGTTGCTCACCTTTGTGCAATCGAAGGAAAAGTTCCATTCCTTAACTTCTTCGACGGTTTCCGCACATCTCATGAAATTCAGAAAATTGAATTGTGGGACTATGAAGACCTTAAAGAAATGTGCAACATGGATGCAGTAAAAGCATTCCGTGCACATGCCCTCAACCCAGAACATCCTGCAATGCGCGGTTCACACGAAAATGGTGACGTTTTCTTCCAGCACCGCGAAGCATGTAACTCAGTTTACGCAGCTCTGCCAGAAGTTGTACGCAAGTACATGGCAAAAATCAACGTAAAACTGGGAACAAATTATGACTTGTTCAACTACTATGGTGCACCAGATGCAGACCGCGTAATCGTAGCAATGGGTTCTATCTGTGACGTTGCAGAAGAAGTTATTGACTACCTTACAAAAAAAGGTGAAAAAGTCGGACTTATTAAAGTACGCCTCTACCGCCCATGGGTTTCAGAAGCTTTCCTTAAAGTTCTTCCAAAAACATGCAAAAAACTTGCTGTTCTTGACCGCACAAAGGAACCAGGTTCTCTTGGTGAACCTCTTTACCTTGATGTTGCAACAACACTGCGCGAAGCTGGTCTTAATGATGTTGTTCTTACTGGCGGACGCTATGGTCTTGGTTCAAAAGATACTCCTCCAAGTTCAGTATTTGCAATTTACAAAGAACTTGAAAAAGATGCTCCAAAAGCACGCTTTACAATCGGTATTGTTGACGATGTTACAAACCTTTCATTGCCAGAAATCAAACCTGCTCCAATTACAGCTGCTGAAGGTACAGTAGAATGTAAATTCTGGGGAATTGGTGGTGACGGTACTGTTGGTGCTAACAAAGATACAACAAAAATTATCGGTGACCATACAGACAAATTCATTCAGGCATACTTCCAGTATGACTCAAAGAAAACAGGTGGTATCACAATTTCTCACCTGCGCTTTGGTGACAAACCAATCAAATCACCTTACTACATCAATCAGGCTGACTTTGTAGCCTGCCACAACCAGTCTTATATCATCAAAGGATACAAGATGGTTCAGGATGTTAAGAAAGGCGGTACATTCCTCATCAACTGTCAGTGGTCAGATGAAGAACTGGACAAACACCTTCCAGCTGAATCAAAGAAATACATTGCAGAAAACAATGTAAAAGTATACACAGTAGACGCTGTTAAGATTGCAACAGAAATTGGTCTTGGCAAACGTACAAACACTGTACTTCAGTCAGCATTCTTCAAGCTGGCTAATGTTCTTCCAGCAGAAGAAGCAATCAACTACATGAAAGAAAAGGTTATTGCTAAATTCTCTAAAAAAGGTCAGGACATTGTAGACATGAACTGCAAGGCTATTGACCTTGGTGCAGGTGCTCTCCACGAAGTAGCAATTCCAGCATCATGGGCAACAGCAACAGACAATTCTGCAAAACCAGCTCTCAAGGGCGAAGCAAAGACAGTTGCAATGGTTGAAAAGCTCATGAATCCAATTGGACTTATGGACGGCGACAATCTTCCTGTTTCTGCTTTCAAAGACATTGCAGACGGTCAGTTCGAACTTGGTGCTTCTGCTTACGAAAAACGCGGTACAGCCGTTATGGTTCCACAGTGGGATGCTGCTAAATGTATTCAGTGTAACAACTGTGCATTTGTATGTTCACATGCAACAATCCGTCCATACCTGCTCAGCGATGCAGAAGTTTCTGCTGCTCCAGCTGGACTTACTGCTGTTGATACAAAGCCAAAGGCTTCTCAGTACAAGTTTACACTTTCTGTATCTCCTCTGGACTGTATGGGTTGTGGAGAATGTGTAACTGTATGTCCTACAAAGGCAATTGCTATGGTTCCACAGGAAACAAGGCTTGAAGAACAGCCAGTTTGGAACTATCTGGTTGCAAACGTATCTAAGAAAACTGATGCCGGAATGGATGACCTTTCTCCAAAAGGTTCACAGTTCAACCAGCCTCTGCTTGAATTCTCAGGTTCTTGTGCAGGTTGTGCAGAAACTTCTTATGCACGCCTTATTACACAGCTCTTTGGTGAACACATGTACATCTCTAACGCAACAGGTTGTTCTTCAATCTGGGGCGGTCCTGCTGCAACATGTCCATATACAATCAACAAAGATTCAAAACAGGGTCCTGCATGGGCAAACTCATTGTTTGAAGACAATGCTGAACACGGTTTTGGTATGGCAATGGGTCAGAAATATATCCGTGACAATTTGATTGCACAGATTGAAGAAATCGTAAACAGCGAAAAAGCTCCTGCTTCACTCAAAGATGCTTTTGCTAAGTTCATGGAAACAAAAGACAGCACACGCGGAAACGTAGAACCAAGCAAGGCTCTTATTGCCGAACTTGAAAAATGCGGCTGTCCAGAATCAAAAGCTATCCTTGAAAAGAAACAGTATATTTCAAAGAAATCTGTTTGGATTATGGGTGGTGACGGATGGGCTTATGACATCGGTTTCGGTGGTCTTGACCATGTTCTGGCATCTGGTGAAAACGTTAACGTTATGGTATTCGATACAGAAATGTACTCAAATACAGGTGGACAGGCATCTAAGGCTTCAAACATCGGTGAAATCTGTCAGTTTGCTGCTGCTGGTAAGGAAATGGGCAAAAAATCACTTGCAGAAATTGCAATGAGCTATGGTTACGTTTACGTAGCACAGATTGCTCTTGGTGCTAACCCTGCACAGGCAATTAAAGCTATTGCAGAAGCAGAAGCTTACAACGGACCTTCTTTGATTATTGGCTACGCTCCATGTGAACTTCATGGTGTTAAGGGCGGTATGAACCACTGTCAGGACGAAATGAAGGCAGCTGTAAAAGCTGGTTACTGGAACCTGTTCAGCTTCAACCCTGCTCTCAAAGCAGAAGGAAAGAATCCATTCACTTTGACATCAAAAGCTGGAGACGGCTCTTATCAGGCATTCCTTGCTAACGAAACACGTTACTCTGCACTTACACGCAAATTCCCTGAAAGAGCAAGCGTTCTGTTCAAGAAAAACGAAGACACTGCAAAAGCTCGTTACGAACACCTGCAGAAACTTATTGAACTGTATAAATAAGTTCGCATAGCTTCTTGTTACTGCAGGAATGACCTGCAGTAACAGAAATCCCGCTGCATTCGGTTTTATTTGCTGAGTGAGCGGGATTTTTTTTCGATAAATCATATCTGCGTGTTTTATGATTATTAGATATATGGGAGCTGCCTATCTTATTTACATGGGCGTGGAAATGATTTTTTCAAAAGACAGAATCCAGTTTGAGGAAGAGAAAAAACAGCAAGTACGCTTTCTATTATTCGCAAAGGAATTCTCATTAATCTGTTAAATCCCAAACTGACCTTGTTCTTTTTTGTTCTTTTTTGCCACCTATGGATTGCTGGCAGGGACAGCAAGAGGATGGATTTCCAGCTCAGCAAAGAGAATCTCTGTACTGCAGAAAATTTTCGGAACAATATTTATTGGTTTTGCAATGAAGCTGGCACTTGAAAATTAGTAATTTATTCAAAAGAAATTGAACAGATTCACGTATTCTTGAGCGGGTAAAAAACAGATGCTGAAATGGATTCAGCATGACATCTTATTAGGCAGCCTCTTGGCAAGGGGCGTAGGATTCATGAACAAAGATTGGGCAGACTTGAATAAAGCCATGCAGTTGCAGCTAAAGAAAAAAGAAACTTTTTCATCAGGTTTAGAAATATTAGGCTATGTCCGTAAATAGTGTTGCTATTCATACATATCCCAACTTAAATATTAACTAACTATGTATGAACAATCTCGAAAAGCTTTTTGACGGCATAAACTTTACAGGGTAAAATTATGAAAGGTTATAATATTTAAATTAGAAATGGGAGGAGGTATAATAATGGCTTATGGTTTTGTTTACTTTACAGAAAAGTTTGATGACGGTGGCTTGATTGAAGTTTTTAAAGCCCTTGAAAATGAAGTAAAGTTCCCGACTAAAAATGGGATAAATTTATTTTCTGATAAAGAAATTAAAAGTTTCCTAGATAATTACCGAAAAACTGCCTTTATTTGTACTTCTACTGACCCTGAAATTATTAGGGAAGGCAAAAGATTGTCTAAAAAGTTTAACCTTCCATTACAAGCACCAAACTAATCTGGTAGCTCTGGTTCGTTGATGATTTCATTATAGCCACCTTTGTCTACAGACGAGATGAGCCATCCATTATTATCAAATCCTCTAAGGTATTCATCTAACATAGCTGTTGCAGTATCATTTGCGGCAAGGTCTGGTCGATTATCAAAGGCTTCATTATTCAACACGCTTCCAGATTCTGATTGTAAAGTTCTTTGGGCAGGTTTCTTCGCCAGTTCTGCCAGATGTCATACCTGTTTCATCTTCTGACGTTTCTGATCTTTGTAAATGTAGTTTTAACATACTTAATTAGCACGTTAATATTTAAAAAGTTAGGCTATCAACCGTTTTTACGGACATAGCCTCCTATGATTTTTGTCAACAGAGAATTATGATTCTCCTATGATTTTTGTCAACAGAGAATTATGATTCTTTTATTCTCCAGCCCTCTT
>JAEDIW010000134.1 GCA_016296655.1 Treponema sp.
CGTAAAAAGTCAATCGATTGTTGAAACAATCTTCTTGACTTTTTATGGGAGAAATTATGTCTAAGATTCGTGTTGGTGTTTTGGGTGCTACCGGAATGGTAGGTCAGCGTTATATTCATTTGTTGGAAAATCATCCTTGGTTTGAAGTTACTTATGTTGCAGCAAGTCCGCGTTCAGCTGGCAAACTGTATAAAGAGGCTGTTGCTAGCAGATGGCTTATAGGTGCTGATGTTCCTGCAGCTGTTGCAGACCTTGTTGTACAGGATGCAAATGATGTAAAGGCATCTTTTGGAAAATGTCAGTTTATGTTCAGCGCCTTGGAAATGGGAAAAGATGCCATAAAGGCACTGGAAGAAGAATATGCAGCTGCCGGAATCCCGGTTGTTTCAAATGCAAGTGCAAACCGTTGGACAGAAGATGTTCCTATGCTTATTCCAGAAATAAATGCAGATCATCTTGAAGTTATTGCTGAACAGAAAAAACATCACGGATGGGATAAAGGATTTATTGCAGTAAAGCCTAACTGTTCTCTTCAGACTTACATGATGCCTCTTTATGCATTGATTAAAGCTGGCTATCCTGTAAAGCGCATGATTATTACTACTTTGCAGGCAACCTCTGGAGCAGGTTATCCTGGTGTTCCATCTTTTGATATGATAGACAATATTGTTCCGTATATTGGCGGCGAAGAAGAAAAAACTGAAAAGGAATGCCTTAAGATTCTTGGAAAAGTTTCTGGCGGCAAGATTGAAAATGCTGGTGCTCCACTTGTTTCTTCTACCTGTACACGTGTTCCTGTTGTTGACGGACATACGGCAACTGTAAACCTTGAATTTGATTTGCCGGAAGATAAAAAGCCTTCAATCGAAGAAATTGAACGCGTCTGGTCAGAATTCAAATCTCTGCCTCAGGAATTGAATCTGCCGTCAGCGCCTGAACATCCTATTGTCATCCGCCATGAAGAAAACAGGCCTCAGCCTCGCCGTGACCGTGAAACAGAAAAGGGAATGGCTTCTGTAATTGGCCGTCTGCGCCCGTGCAGCATTTTTGACGTAAAATTTGTAGCTTTGAGCCACAATACAAAGCGCGGTGCTGCTCTTGGCGGTATTTTGAATGCTGAACTGCTGAAGGCAAAAGGATATTTTGATAATCTTTAGGCTGTAAGTCGAAGCTGTTTTGGGGGAGAGAGTTTATGAGCTGTGATTTTCCACTTTCTGCAAGTCAACTTTCAGAACTTGCAGAAAAATTTCCGACACCTTTTTATTTGTATGATGAAAAAGCAATCCGTGAAAATATGAGGGCTTTTACAAAAGCGTTCAGCATTTTTCCAGATTTTTGCGAATATTTTGCGGTAAAGGCACTGCCAAATCCATATATTCTGAAAATTCTTGCTTCTGAAGGCTGCGGAGGCGACTGTTCGAGTCTGCCTGAACTGGTGCTTTGCGAAAAGTCTGGCATAAAAGGCGAAAAAGTTATGTTTACTTCAAATGAAACGCCGGCTGCAGAGTATGAGTTTGCATACAAAAACGGAAATATAATAAATCTTGACGACATTACGCATATTGATTTTCTTGAAAAGACTTTGGGAACTTTGCCTGAACTGATTTGTTTCAGGTATAATCCAGGTCCATTAAAAGAAGGCAATGCTTTGATTGGTAAGCCGGAAGAAGCAAAATACGGCCTTACACATGACCAGATAATTGAAGCTTATGCTGAGTGCAAAAAGCGCGGCGTAAAAAGGTTTGGTTTGCATACAATGGTAGCCTCAAACGAGCTGAATCCTGAATATTTTGTTGATACTGCAAAATTGATTTTTAATCTTGCAGTTGAGTTGAAGCAAAAGGACGGAGTAAGGATTGAATTTGTTGATTTGGGCGGAGGCATAGGAATTCCGTACAAACCTGAGCAGAAAAAAGTTGACTATGACTATGTTGCAAAGGGAATCCGAAAAGCTTATGACGAAATTATTGTTCCTGCTGGTCTTGACCCTCTGAAAATTTGCTGGGAATGTGGCAGACCGATAACAGGTCCTTACGGCTATCTGGTTACTAAGGCAATCCATGAAAAGCACATTTACCGTGAATATATTGGTGTTGATGCAAGCATGGCAGATTTGATGCGTCCGGGAATGTATGGGGCTTATCATGAAGTTACTGTAAGCGGTAAGGAAAATGCTCCAAAAGACCATGTTTACGATGTGGTAGGTTCTTTGTGCGAAAACTGCGACAAATTTGCTGTTCAGAGGCAACTGCCTGAAATAAAACCAGGTGATTTGCTGATTATCCATGATGCTGGTGCCCATGGAAGGGCAATGGGCTTTAACTACAATGCAAAATTGCGCTGTGGTGAACTTCTGCTGCGCCCTGATGGTTCTGTAAAAGAAATCCGCCGCAGGGAAACAATGGAAGATTATTTTGCAACCCTGGATTTTGCAGGGCTTGATTCTTTTAACTGACAGAAACAAGCGGTAAACGGCCTGGCATTTAATTTGAAAAATTGAATGCCAGGCTTTTTTTATGGGAGGCGGATGCCAGGATACTGAAGGCAGATTAACCTAGCCCGACCTGGACTGCCTTTAGTCGCCATAGCATTTTCGTGGGGAAGCCGAAAAAGTTTTGTGTCAGGCAGAAAGTCAGGGTTTGCAGAAAACTGCTGTTTTTGCTGCTATGGCGATGAGGAGCCCACTGAAAAACCTAATACTTTTTTTTTCAAAAGACAAAAATCAGATAGAA
>JAEDIW010000015.1 GCA_016296655.1 Treponema sp.
GCGAAAGCGCACACTAAAATCGGAGAGTTTGCGAAGCAAACTCTAGAAATGCCACAATGTGGCATGATTCATCCTTGCCGCAGGCAAGGACGTGCGCGAAAGCGCACACTAAAATCGGAGAGTTTGCGAAGCAAACTCTAGAAATGCCACAGTGTGGCATGATCCATCCTTGCCGTTACGAAGGTATAGATTTTCTTCTTGACTGTAAGACTTTTGACATGGTATGTTACTTAGAACTGATTTTGTCAGATTTTTAAATTACTAGGAAGGAAAAAAAATATGTCATTTGTTCCATTTTTGCAGGCGGCAGAAAGCACGACAGCAGGTTTTGCTATGTCTGTAATGCCGTTCGTTCTTATCATCATCATCTTCTATTTCTTCATCATTCGTCCTCAGAACAAGAAACAGAAAGAAACACAGAAAATGCTTGATGCCCTGAAAAAAGGCGATAAGGTAGTTACAATCGGTGGAATTCACGGTGTTATTTCTTCAGTAAAAGAACATTCTGTTATCGTAAAAGTTGATGATAATGCCAAAATCGAATTTAACCGTTCAGCCATTTCAGGAGTTGTGACAGACAAACCTGTTTCAGCTAAAGAAAAAAACGCTGAAAAGACAGAAGAAAAAGCAGAATAGGATTCTGACGTTTCAGAATAAAAAATAAATTTTCCGGAGTAAAAAATGAGTAAACGCAGTCGTTTCCTCCTTATTCTGGTTGTCCTTGGAATTTGTTTTGCGTTTCTTTGGCCTTCTTTAAAATGGTATGCATACACACCAAAAGAAGTTCAGACGCTTGCCCTTGGTTCACTGGAAAAGATAAAGGATTATTCAGTCGCCATGACATCTGCTGATGTTAAGGCTATGAAAAGTGCAGCTAATGCTGACGCATCAGCAGTCCTTGATGCAAAATTCGCATGGCTTGAAAAAATTGCTAAGAAAAATTACAAAGCTATGAATGAAAAAGTTCCTTCTCCAATGACAGTTGGAGATGTTCTCAATTCTTTCTATAGTGAAGCAGAATTATCAACTGCCATTCAGGAATATTACAGAGATGGAATTCTTGCTGCAAAAAAATGCTATCAGAATTCTGTAAAACTTGGTCTGGATCTTTCCGGCGGTATGAACATTATTGTAAAAGCCGACCTTGATGCAGCCCTTGCATCTCAGAAAGATTCAGGTGTTGCAGTTGATGTTGCTACTTTCAAGGCAAATGCCATGGCTCAGGCTTTGGAAACCCTTACAAGCCGCATTGACCGCTTTGGTCTTACATCTCCAGTAATCCGCCAGCAGGGCGAAGACCGCATCTATATCGAAATTCCTGGTGCAGCTGAAGCTGAATCAATTAATACAATTATTATGGGTAAAGGCATTTTGAATTTCCGTCTTGTTGATATGGAAGCAACAAATGCTTTTGCTACTTATTACAATGCAAATCCGGGTGCTGTTTTTACAGCTTCAGGAACTCTTTCCGATCCTTCTGTTATTCCGGCAGACTGTGAAGTTTTCGGACTTTACCGCAAAGATGCCTACGGTCTTGACGAAAGAATCAGTTATCTTGTTGTAAAAAAAGAAATTGCACTTGACGGACAGCATATAAAATCAGCTCAGGTAAGTGCAAACCAGATTAGCAATGAGCCGGAAGTAGATTTTGTACTTGATTCAGAAGGTGCAGGAATTTTTGCTGAGTTTACTTCAGCTCATGTCGGTGAATATCTGGCTATCGTAAGCGACAATCAGGTAAAATCAAATGCTGTTATTAAAAGTGCCATTACTGGTGGACGTGTTGCAATTTCTGGATTCAGCCTCACAGAAGCTCAGAATCTTCAGAAAGTTCTTCAGACTGCATGGCTGAGCGTTCCTCTTTCAGTTGAAAGCCAGCAGGTTATTGGTGCTTCTTTGGGTGAACAGGCAATCAGACAGGGAATCATGGCTTTGGTAATTGGTCTTGCTTCTGTTCTGGTATTTATGCTCTTGTACTACAAAGGTGCTGGTTTTAATGCTATCGTTGCACAGATTCTGAATATGTACATTATGTTCAGTGTTCTTTCAGCTTTCAACCTTACACTTACACTTTCAAGCATTGCAGGTATGATTCTTACAATTGGTATGGCAGTTGATGCCAACGTAATTGTATTTGAACGCATAAAAGAAGAATTGATTCTTGGTAAATCTCGCCGTTCTGCAATTACTGCAGGTTTTGAAAATGCTTTCTGGGCAATTATGGACTCAAATATTACAACCTTTATTGCAGCTATCTTCCTTTCTCAGCTTGGAACAGGTTCAATTCAGGGATTCGCAGTAAGCCTTGCAATCGGTGTTGTTTCATCAGTATTTACTGCTTTGTTTGTTTCACGGCTTATGTTCGATGTAAATACAGAAGTTTTTGGACGTAAAACAATGAGCATCAGCTGGAGGGTAAAATAATGAAAAAAGTAATTAATTTCAGCAAAGCATTCCTTCCCTGTTCAATTCTTAGTGCTGTTCTTATTTTAAGCGGCATTGTTAGGGTTGCAGTAACTGGTATTAATTTTGGCATTGACTTTAAGCCTGGTCTTATTGAAGAAGTTCGTATTGCACCTACTGTTCTGGAACTGTCTTATTCGGGTTCTGCAAGGGTAACAATTGATGCAGCTGAATCAGGAATTGATATTGTAATTACTGGTTCTGGTGCAGAAAACCGCACAGAAACTTTTTCCTATGCATCTAATTCAACAGTTGCAGACCTCGCTGCAAATATGGCAAAAATTGAAGGCCTTAGCGTTCACTCTGTTGTTCCTGGCAATACACCAGCTGCAGGTCTGTTTGTAAATTCTGCTGTAGGCAATGTAATTACGGAAAATAAATTCCGTGTATATGGCTCTACTGACAGCAGCATTTCCATTGATGATGTACGCTCTGCAACTTCAACTGTAAAGGGAGTTGCTGTAAAGGCTCTTGGCAGTGAAGAAAACCGCAGCTACCAGATTCGTGTGGCAGACAGTGGTGAACCTGGAAGTTCAAAAATTCTTCAGGAAACAATCATAAAAACTCTTGAAGGTAAATTTGGAGCTGACAAAGTTGCTGTTGTAAAGACAGACTTTATTGGTTCGCAGTTTTCAAAATCTCTTGTAGGGCAGTCTGTAGTTCTTGTACTTGCAACATTGTTCCTTATCTGGCTGTATGCTGCAATCCGTTTTCATTGGGATTTTGCCTTTGGTTCAGTTCTTGCCGTTATTCATGATGCTTTAATCATGATTTCATTTATTGCCTGGATTCAGATGGAATTTACTACAACAACTCTTGCAGCTGTTCTTACAATTATCGGTTATTCAATCAATGCAACTGTTGTTATTCTTGACCGCATCCGTGCAAATATGAAACTTATTGACACAAAGAAATTTAATGACATTATCAATGCTTCTTTGACAGATACATTGAGCCGTTCTATCATAACTACTGTAACAACTTTGTTTGCCGTTGTTTCTCTGTATGCATTTACAACAGGAAGCATAAAGGATTTTGCACTGGCTTTGATTGCAGGTTTGATAAGCGGATGTTATTCTTCAATTTACATTAACGGAGCATTTATTTCTTTCATGCGCCGTAAATGGACACCTGAGTCTGGCATTCACCATTCTTTGCCAAAAGCAAAGAAAATGCAAATTGATGCAGATGCTGATTTGAAGTAATTTTCATTGGATTAAAACTTTGGGAATCCAAGGTTGTTATGAGGCAGTTTGACTTGTTCAGGCTGCCTTTTTTTTGTTCTTGACAGTGCTTCAATCTGTCTGTACATTTTTACCATGGAAATTATTAGAGCTGATGTCTTGGGGTTTTGCATGGGGGTCTGCCGTGCCGTTGACTCTGTAAAAAAAATTCTTGCTGAAAATGAAAAAACAGGATTGCAGCCGGACATTTATACGATGGGACCTTTAATTCATAATCCTGGAGTATTGAAATCACTTGAAGAACAAGGTGTAAAAATCCTGGAAAAAGAAAATATTGCTGATTTAAGAGAAAAAAGTGTTGTTGTAATTCGTGCTCACGGAGTTCCTCCTGAAATTTATAATGCGCTTGAAGAAAAAAAAGCCGTTATCATTGATTCTACTTGCCCGAAAGTAAAGGGAAGTCAGAAAAAGGCTGAAAAATATTCAAAAATGGGCTTTAAAGTAATTCTGGCAGGCGACGGGGGACATGGCGAAGTTTTAGGAATTGCAGGTTTTGCCGGTGAAAATTTCATTCTTGTACAGAACCGTAGCGAAGCTGAAAATCTTTTTGCAGATGCAGGTTGTTTTTCAGGAAATCAAAAGATTGAAAAAGCGGTTCTGCTTGCTCAGACAACGTTCAGCCCTGTTGAATTTGAAGCAATAAAAAATATACTGAAATCAAAAATAGAAAACCTTGAAACTTTTAATTCAATTTGTTCTGCAACGCAGGAACGTCAGGATGCTCTTGTAAAACTTTGCAGTGAAACAGACGGGGTAATTGTTGTAGGTGGTAAAAATTCTGCAAATACAAGACGTCTGTATCTGAAAGCAAATAGTTTGTGCCGTCATGCTGCTTTGGTTGAAAATCAGCTGGAGGTGCCGCCTGAGTTTTATAAACTTGAAAAAGTTGGTATAGCAGCTGGTGCAAGTACCCCGTTTGATGTAATTGAAGCGGTCGAACAACAGCTTAGAAAGGGAAGTGCTGAGTTAAATTCGGTTGTTTGAACAGTCTTTTGGATGACTAAAAAATGACCAGGCCTTTTTGATGCAGTTTTGCAAGTTCTCCCTGAAGCAGCTTAGAGTTTTTGATTTGTTCTACCGCTTGCTGATGTTTTTCGGCAGTTTCTGCTGGTGCAAGTTCTTCCAAAACCTGAACAAAATCTGTCTGGAAATTTGAAAATTTATTCATTGAAAAGGTCTGTGAAAATTCTTCCTGCAGATAAAACCATTTCAACGTCAGTGAGTTTTTATTCTGGCAGACAATTGGCATTGAACCAAGCCAGAAAATATCTTTGTTGCCTTCAAAAGAGATTTTTGAACTGTTTTCCATATATTTCTGGATATTCTGTTCTACAAAATTTCTGGGAATTGCTGGAGATGGCATTTTAAAATCAAACCAGTTTTGAACTTTTGTATGCAGATTTTTGCCATGCATCCATGCTTCCAGCGCATTTTCCAAAGGTTCTGAATATTTGTTGAAATTTTCTTCGCCTTTAAAATGCAGGTTCGTATCTGCAAAAATCGATTTTTTATTCTGACTTTCAATAGGAAAAAGATCTTTGTGGAAACCATTTTTCCATTCATGGAATACCTGTGAATTTTTGGTCAGCACAAACTTATGCCAGAATGCGCTGTCTAACAGACCAGCTTCAAAAAATTGGCGTAAAGTTTCCATGGAATTTATGATTGACTGCGGAGTGTCGTTCCAGAAGCCGTATATCATGTATGCATGTACAAGAATGCCAGCTTCTTTGAAGGCTGCACAGGCAGAAATTACTGACAGAATGTCTGTACCCTTGTTGATTGTGTTTAGCCCTTCTGCAGTTGCGACTTCAAGCCCTGCAGATGCACCGCCAAAACCGCAGAAACTTAAAAAAGCTGATAAATCTTTCGTAAAAGTTTTTTCAAACCGGACATTTCCCCAAAAATAAAGTTTTTTGCCATTGCGGGCATTTAAAAGCGCAAATTCTTTTAAGGCTTTTGGCGGAAGGGCTTCATCTACAAAGTGAATGCCGTATATTTTTGTTTTTTGAGCAGTTTGCAACAGCTTGTCAAAAAGTTTGTCTTTTTGAACCGGTTTGTATGCGCATACGTAATCCAGTTGAGTATCACAAAACGCACATTTGTGCCAGTAACAGCCATGTGCAAGATATGCTTTTATCCAGGCTCCGTCATTCCATATTCTGTGCATTGGGTTCAGATCATCGCAAACCCGCGGATAAATTGAAAAATCTATGCAGTCAAAGTCTGGAACAGTTTGTGCTGTCAGTTGATCTTCAATCTGGCTGATTTTTTCATTGTTCCAAAGCGGAGGAATTGTTTTATCGTTAAAAAAAAGCTGCAGTTTGTATAAGGGCTGAATTAATGAATCTTTTGCAGAAGCTTCCTTGATTTTTGAAAAGTTGTTTTTCAGTTCGATGTAACTGCCGTAACCTCTGTCAAAAGAAAAAGCATCGATGTATTTTGAAAAAGATTTTTCAGATGTTTCTCGCAGCTGTGTATTTACAAAACCACCGCCAAACGTTACAAAAACATTGCTTTTGCAGTGATTTTTTATAAATCGGGCTGTATAAAGTGCAGGCAAAAATGTACCTGCAAAAGGGATTGAGATGCAGATTAAGTCAGGTTGCGCAGAATCGTCAAAAGTCAGATTTTCCTGCAAAACCTGTTCATAGAAATTTGCAAGTACGGGCGAATCAAGCTGTTTTTCAATTTGTGAAAGAGAACGTTCATCAACTGTCAGGTGTTCTGCATATCTGACAAGTGAAAAATCAGGGTCAAAAACTGTTGTAATGTAGTCTGCCAGATCTGCAAGGGCATAGGAACATAAAAAACGTACGTCATCGACTGTTGGATTATGTGCCAGTGAAGAAAGAAAATTTTCCATGCGTGCGCCTCTAGGGGCAAATGGAGAGAATAAAAATTCATGGGATTTTTCACGCATATTGCCGCATAGAATCGCTGTAATAAAATCAATCCAGTCAATCCAGTTTTGTTTTGTTGAAACATAGCGTCTCAGATTAAATGCCGTTGCAAAATCGCCTTGTTTTTCAGCCTTATCTGCAAGAAGCTGAGCTTTCTGTTGAGAAAGTGAAAAAAGTTTTTCCAAACCTTGTGCCGAAAAAATTTTATAAAAAAGCCTGATATTTAAATCTTTCCAAACACATGAGTCGCCCTGTCCTTTAAAAAAAGAGGAAAGGTAGGCTCCTGAAGGATATGGTGTATTTAGCTGAACTGTTGGTGGCGTTACAATGACGACTTTCATTTTGAATAATGTAAAATCAGCCTACAAGTCCGTTTTTGTAAGTTTCGACAGTGAGATATTTTCCTTCTGCGCATATTTTTTTGCCGTCAAGTTCAACAAAGCCGTCTTTTGTGTAAAGCTGCATTTCAAAAAATTTGTCCGGCTTTACGTAGCAGAGCTGTTCCTGCGGTGGTTCAAAACCTTCCGGCTCAAGAATTGTGCCTGGTTCAAATTGTGGTGCAAAAATTACTTCGCAGGTTTCTTTATCTTTGATTTGCGGATCACTTGCGGCAAGAAGCATTCCGTTGCTTCGAACTCCACGGAAATTTGCAGGCTTAAGATTGTAGACAAGGACAATATTCTTGCCGAGAAGTTCTTCTGGTTTGTAAAATTCTACGATTGAGCTGACAATCTGGCGCTCTTCATCTCCTGTATTCAATGTCAGAATGTATAAAAAACTTCCGCCGGGATGCTGTTCAACTTTTTCTATTCGGCTGACTTTTAAAATAACTCTTTTGCTGAACCGTTCTGCTACCGGCAGTTTGTCTATTTCTGCTATATCCATAATTTCCTCGTAAAAATTTTTTTGTGCGGTGGCTTTTCCGCCCATGATGCTCTTGCGCCGTAGAAACAACAGTTTTTACGCATACGTTGAGCTTTCTGTTTGAGAAAGTGTATCATTTTTTGCAGTTTTTATCTATGGAAATAGCTTTGAAATAGGTTGAACAGCCTTGAAAAACATGATTTACACAGTCAACCGGTTTTAGTGCTGTTTTTATAATAAGTTGAATTGCGCGGGATTTGTGCAGATTTGTTCAGAATTATTGAAAATACGTTGATTTTAAAGTATAGTATAATATTATGGAAATTCAAAAGGTTGGAATAATTGGTTCTGGTGCATGGGGTACTGGAGTTGCTCAGGCTTTGGCTCGAGGTGGCAATTCAGTTCAGCTTTATACCCATAGTGCAGATTTAGCTGAGGCTATAAATTCACTGCATGAAAATACTAAGTATCTTCCCGGCTATCCGCTGTCGGAAAATGTTACGGCATCCTGCGACATTGCAGATGTTGCTGCTGATAAAGATTTTTTGTTTCTTGCAAGTCCAAGTTTGTATTTGATTCAGAATGTAAAGAGAATTCTGAATGTTCCTTCGATTGCACGGGGGCGTACTAATATAGGAATTTTGACAAAAGGTTTTATACCTTCTGATGACGGGCCTAAACTGCTTGTGGAAACACTGGAAGATTTGCTGCCAGAATGTTTCAGACATAATCTGGTTTATATTGCAGGGCCGAGTCATGCAGAAGAAGTTGCTGTCGGCAAGCTGACAGGTCTTATTGCTGCTTCTGAAAATCCTCATAATGCCATTATGTTCCGAAAGCTGCTGAGAGTTCCTGGTCTTATGGTTTATTCAAGTTTTGATGTTATTGGCGTACAAATTTGTGCTGCTGTAAAAAACGTGATTGCAATTGTTTACGGAGCTTTGGATGCAGTTGCTGAGGATTCTGACATTTTTGGAGACAATGCAGAATCTTTGCTGCTTGCTGCAGGTTTGAACGAAATTCAGACGATTGGCTTTGCAATGGGAGCAACTCATGCAGAAACTTTTACTTCTATTTCCGGTGTTGGAGATTTGGATGTAAGCTGCAAAAGTAAATACGGCAGAAACCGGCGCTTTGGGCATGACATAATAAAAACCGACATACTTTCAAAATTCAAGAATCTTGATGACTTAATAGAAAATATTTCTTCTGTAGGTTATTTGCCAGAAGGTGCGGTTGCTTGCAAGTATGTTTACCAGATTGCCAGAAAACACAATTTAAAGCTTACAATCTGTAATGGACTTTATAGAATTTTAAACAGGGAAATTGAACCTGAAGATTTTTTAACAGATTTATTGATGAGAGGTTAAAATGCTTGAAAAATTAACTGGTGCTTTTAGTGATATTATAAGAACCGTAAGCGGAAAGGCTTCAATTACGGAAAAAAATATTGAAGAATCCGTTGAAAAAATAAAGATGGCCTTGCTTGAGGCTGATGTAAATCTGCGTGTTGTACGCAGGTTTGTAAACAGTACTGTTGAAGAGGCAAAGGGTGAAAAAGTTCTGCGCGCGGTTGACCCTGGCCAGCAGTTTGTAAAAATCATTTATGATAAAATTGTTGAACTTTTGGGTTCGTCAAAGACTGACCTTGCATTGAAGGGGCCTGACACTCAGTCGGTTATTCTGCTGCTCGGTCTGCAGGGTGCTGGTAAAACTACAGCTGCCCACAAACTTGCTGCAAAGTTGAAAAAAGAAGGCAGGCGTCCTGTTCTTGCTGCATGTGATCTTGTACGTCCTGCAGCTGTAGAACAGCTTTGCGTACTTGGTGAAAAAATCGGAGTGCCTGTTTATAAGGAAGAAACAAAGGATGCTGTCCGGGTTGCAAGAAATGCACTTGATTTTGCAAAAAGAAATGGCTGCGATACTTTGATTCTTGATACAGCAGGACGTTTGCAGATTGATGAAGAAATGATGAAAGAACTTGTTTCTGTAAAATCTGCCATGAAACCTGATGAAGTTGTTCTTGTTGCAGATGCAATGACTGGTCAGAATGCAGTTGATATTGCAAAAACTTTTGATGAACAGCTTGGAATAACAGGCATTATTCTTACAAAATTTGACTCAGATGCCCGTGGCGGTGCAGCTCTTTCCCTGCGTTCTATTACTGGAAAGCCTGTTCTTTTTATTGGTACAGGAGAAAAAACTGAAGATTTTGAGGTTTTCCATCCAGAAAGAATTGCAGGCAGAATCCTTGGTATGGGTGATATTGTTTCTTTGGTTGAAAAAGCTCAGGAAACAGTTGACCAGGAAGCTGCTGAAAAAATGCAGCAGAAAATGGCTCGCAATGAGTTTACTTTGCAGGATATGCTTGAACAGCTGCAGAATGTAAAGAAAATGGGTTCAATGCAGTCAATCCTCGAAATGATGCCTGGAATTTCAAGTCAGCTTGCCGGTCAGAACATTGATACAAGCATAATGAAAAAGCAGGAAGCTATCATTCAGTCAATGACAAAAAAAGAGCGGGCAAATCATCTGATAATCGGACCGAGCCGCAGAAAGCGTATAGCCAAAGGTAGTGGAACTTCTGTTGCCGATGTAAACAAGCTTATAAAACAGTTTGAAAAGTCTAAGCTGATGATGAAGAAGCTTGGCAGAAACCGTGGCATGCAGGCAAAAATGATGCAGCAGCTTATGGGCTCGCAAGGCGGCAACCCGTCTGGCATGGGCGGTTTGGGCGGCGGATTTGGAAGCCTTGGAGGTTTAGGCGGAAAAATGCCAGGTGGCTTTGGCGGCGGAAAATTTCCGGGTGGATTTGGCCTGTAAAAGTGCCGGGTGCTGCTGATTCTGCATAAAACTGAATCAGCTTTGCGGAATGCCTGTTATTTTTAATACAGAGGCAACCCGACCGTCTGCAGTGTAGGCGCGTTCAGGGTTTGCTGAGTCTACGATTGACTGCATTCCGTTATAAAAATTGTAGTAGTAGGTTCCTTCCGGCAGATGCAAATCCAGCGTATAAACTCCAGGTTTTACTTCTGAAAGTGTATAAATCCAGGAGTCCCAGTTTGTAAAGGAACCTCCGAGCCGTATTTTTTGACCAGCTTGACCTTTGTAAACAAAATGTACCAGATTTGACCTTTCAATCTGAGTAACGGGAACTGTTTCACGGTTTATGTCGACTTTTGAGAGCCTGATTCCATTTTCCCTGTTATATTCAGAATTTGGATTTTGAGGATCAACTGTCCAAAGTCCGTCAATAATCAGGCGGTAGGAGATGGATTCTGCATTTTTTGGAATGTCAAGAATATAGAAAAACCAGGAATCTGTTTCTTCGTCATCAAAATTTCTGAAAGTACGTAACTTAAACGGATGGATTTTCTTGAAATTTTCAAAATCGAATGCAATGCCTACAAAGTGTGACTTGTGTTCGGCAGTAAAGACAATACAGTCATTTATTATTTGAGGCGCATTTACTCCTGTGATTCTTGACAGAAGTTCGTCGGTAATTGCGGTTTTGGAGATGTCAAATTCCTGAGCTTGCATGGACATAAGAAGTCCTGCCGTAAAAAGAGAAAGAAATAGACGTTTCATGTTAATATTATCGGAAAAAAATTGCGAAAATTAAGGTCTATGAAAGAATACTGTAGTTTTTTTGTTTATTTTGCCAATTTTTTAAGGTTTTGCAGAAGTAAAAAACAGCTTTCCGAAGCCTGACTAGCCGGCTATGTAAGGGCGCAAAGCGGCCTGCAGAGGTGCAGGCTGAAGCGAAAGCGGAACCCTGGAACAGCCGTCTGCCCATGCCGTCGCTCCTAAAAAAAATTTGAGTGAAGGTTCAGGTGGAAGAAATTTTCTGGTTGAAAAACTGGTCGATTTTTTCAAAAAGTTCGCCAAGGTTTACAGGAGTTAGAATTGTGCCTGAAAAATTGCCTCCCCAAGTTGAAACGTGGTCGCGGTAGTCAAGTTCGTCGCCTATAAAAACTTTGGGAATGCTGGACAGGGCCGGATTTTTTATGATTTTGTGAAAACAAATTACGTCTTCGCCTGTAAGTGCTTGAAAATGCATTAAAATCAGGTCCGTGGAGCATGTATTTATGTGCGCACAGATGTCCTCAATGGCATAGTTCAGCACGGAAAGTTCAAATTTTTCCGAAAGTGCTGAATTTATTTCCTGAGAAAATCTTGGACTGTTGCTGACCAATAAAATTTTATTCACTTTTTAAATTATAACGCGGATTTTGAAATTCTCTTGAATTTCTAAAAAATGTTTTGCCCTGACAGTGTTTTTTTTTGGAGCGAGGCAGTTGAATGACCGTCCTTTCAGCACTCGGTTACCCTCGGCGGCTTCAGGGGCTGTCTAATAGGATGTCATGCTTGTTTATTTCAGCATCTAAGCCGTATATAGTGGAATTATGAACCTTACTTTTGGGACAGCCCCTTCCAGTCGCTGGCTTCGCCATGCTTCCAGCACGGGCTAGTCTGGCATCTGAAAAAAAACATTTGAAATGCAGATGTCTTTAAGTTCCATAAATTACAAAACTGGTTTATAATGTACTTATGGATAGTAACGACTGCGACAGGAATCTTACGGATTCTGCTATTTCTGAAATCTGCAATTTGCTTGCAGAGTGTAACGATGGTGAATTTATAAAGGAATTTTTGCAATGTCTCTGTACGCCTGCTGAAATCAAGGATTTTGCAAACAGGTGGCTTCTGGTGAAAGAAATTGAAAACGGAACGTCGCAGAGGGAGATTGCAAAAAAATTCGGAATGTCCCTTTGTAAAATTACTAGAGGTTCAAAGGAACTTCACAAAGAAAACAGCGCTTTTAAAAAAATGCTTGAACTTCTCAGTTCTTCAAGTGAAAAAAAATAGTTTTTTTTACATTTTGTTGTTCTTCTTCGTAAAAATCATAATTTTTGCAGGGAGAATTTGCAATGTGTGTCTAATTCGATGTCATGCTGAATTAGTTTCAGCATGACACTATGAATTTTACTTTTTGGCAGCTCGAAACGGCTTTTGTCTGCCAGTATATTGCTGCATTGCTATTGTTTTAATAGCTGTGCAATTTCAGTTTTCTGCCAGTTTACTGCAATGTTATATGCTGTTTCTCCTGCAATGTTTTTTACTGCAGGATTGATGTCTGCTGCAAGCAGTTTTTTGACTGTTTCTGCATTGCTAAGTTTTGCAGCATAGTGCAGGATTGTGTTTCCCTGCATGTCGGTTTTGTGAGCTGCATATTTTAGAATAGTGTTCAGCAGAAGCTGGTCGTTTTTTTGCAGGGCTAGGCTTACCGTGCAGCCGTCTTTTTTGCCGGATGCTGTAAACGGATTTGCTCCTCCTGAAAGCAGTGCATCAACTGAGGCAAGCTGATTTGTTTCTGCTGCAAGATAAAGCGGTGTAACACCTGATGAATTTCTTGTGTCAAAGGGATAATTTTCGCTTATAAGTTCATTTATCACTGCAACTTTCGCATTGTTTGCAACTGCAATGTGCATGAGTGTGTTTCCGTCGGAGTCGGTCAGATTTTTGTTTTTGCCGACTACAGCACGGATTATGTCTTCGCTTTTTGTCAGGGAAAGGGCAAATGGAGTTGTGCCGTTTTTGTCACGGCTTAGAGCATCTCCGCCTGACTGTTGAATTTTTCTGATGATTTCAACATTTTCTGTAAGAACAGCTTCATGGAATGCGTTTTTGCCGTCAAATTCCTGAATGTACAAATCTGCATTATTTTTGAGCAGCAGGTTTACGGCATTTACATTCTGTGTCTGTACGGCAAAGCTTAGAATACTTTTGCCTTTAGTATCGCAGGCATTTACGTCTGCTCCATTGTCCAGCAACAGTTCAGCCATTTCCAGATTACCTGCTGAAACTGCTTCTGCCAGTGGTGTTATGCCTGTGCTATTCTGTGCATTGATGTAAGCTCCTGCATTAATTAGTGCAAGAGTTGTGCCGGTAGTGTTCCATCTTACTGCAGAATGCAGGGCTGTGCTTCCAGAGTTGTCCCTTACTTTAAAATCTGCACCAAGCTTTACCAGAAGTTCAATGAGAGAACCGTTGTCTGTTTTTACAGCTGAAAACAGCGGTGTTTCTCCGTTTGCATTTTTTGCGTTTATATCGGCACCTTTTTCCTTGAGCAGCGTAATTGCACCGCTTTCTTCCCATTCTGCTGCATAATGCATTGCTGTGTTGCCTGAACCGTCAGTTGCTGCAATTGTTTTTGAGGTGATAATCCATTCGCAGATGTCTCCACCCATTGCAAAAGCAATTCTCAGTGGCGAATAGTTTCTTGTATTTGTTATGAAAATATTTGCATCCATATTAACTAAAAGGTCGCCTATGTCCCTTCTGTTTTTCTGAATTGCTATGTACAAAGCTGTATTGCCTTCTGCATTGCGTGCATTTATGTCCCTGCACAGGCGGGCTATGTAGGCAAAGCTTTCGAGAGGGGCATTCTTCAGAATGGCTGTATGAATCGGGGTGTTGCCTTTTGAATCAATGGAATTTACATTGTCTTTTGTAACCAAAGCTTTTACAGTGCTGAAATTCTGCAAGAGAGCTTCGGTAAGCGGTGATCTGCCGTTTACATCAGATGCATTTATGTCTGCACCTTTTTTTACATAAAAATCAATATGTTCCAGACTGTTCATCTCTACTGCCATCAGCAGAGGTGTAACACCTTCCTTGTTTCTGGCATTTAAGTCGGCCTTAAATTTTACCAGCAGATCCAAAATTTCTGGCTGAACGTTCATGAGAGTTGCTGTATGCAGTACGCTGTCACCGAATGTATCTTTTTTCTGGCTGTCTGCACCTTTTGAAAGCAGCAGGGTATACATTTCCTGTTGTTTTTCTTCTGGAATGATTAGAAGAAGCGGTGTTTTTCCGAGTGTGTCGAGTGCATTTACGTCGGCATTGTTTTCCAGAAGCAGCCGTGCAATTTCTGTATGACCGTTGCGTACCGCGCAGTGTAATGGGGTAGAGCCTGAAATATCCTGAGCTTTTACAGAAGATCCGTTTACTGCAAGATATTTTGAAACGGCAAAATGACCGAGGCTTGCAGAAATGTGCAGAGGAATTTCACCGTCAGAATAACGGAAATTCATGTTGCGTGCCATAACAGCTTCTTCAAAATATTCAAATTCGCCTGCAATCGGTTGAGCGCCGTCTTTTATCAGTTCAGCAGCAATTTTTACCGAACTGTCATTTTCTGCATCATTCAGGGCAAGCTGCAGAGGTGTTTTTCCTGCCTTGTCTTTATTGTCAATAGGCAGGCTTTTTTTGATTGCAAGTTGTACTGCTTTTTCGTCATGAAATTTTACAAAATAATGAATTATATTCTGACCGTTCTGGTCGTTGAGAGCGGCTGTTCTTTCATTTATCATGATGTCGTAAAAGACTTCATTTTGTTTGAGGGCCTGTTCCAAAGCTGTTTCATTATTTTTATTTATTGCAAAAATGTCATTCTTCACAACTGATAGAATTCTTGCACTTTCAAAACTGTCATTTTTTATGGCAACATGCAAGGCTGTGTCGCTGTCGTAATTTTTCAGGGATGAATCAATTCCTTTTGCCAGTAAAAATATACACAAGTCTGCATCGTTTATTTTTGCAGCGGCATGAAGAGCTGTGTTTCCGTTTTTGTCAATGCTGTTTATGTCAACTTTAGAGGCAAATAATGTTTTTGCTTCTTCGATTTTGCCAAGTTCAATCAGGCGCTGGGCTGAAAGTTCTTCCTGTACATTGCTTTCAGGAGTTTCAATTTCTGATGCTGCGGTTTCCTGAGCTGCATCTGTCTGTTTTGTTGTTGTACAGCTGAAGAATGCAAACAAACTGAAAGTAAAAAAAGCTAAAGCTGAAAAAGCTGGAATGAAATTTTTTTTCATCTGCGGGTCTCCCATAAAATCGTTCCCATATATTCTCGGAAAAAAAATATGGCAGATTTAGGAGATTTTGAAAGTTTTTGAAATTGAAAACTATGCTGAATAAAAATCTGTTTATTTTTGAGTTTTTAGCTGTAAACAGTTTTTGCAGATTCCCCAGATATATGTCTGAACCTTGCAAGCTATTACGTCAGGGGGAAGCATTGAGCAGCAATCAGAATTTATTGAAGAAAGTTTTTCTTTTCCGAAAACATCGGAAACTGCACCGCATTTTATGCATTTAAAATGAATGTGTGGAGCTGTGTTTGCATCGTAGCGCAACTTGTCTTCTTCTATTTGAATTGTTTGTACAAGTCCGTGCTCGGCAAAAAGTTTCAGCGTATTGTAAACAGTTGTTCTTGAAAGTGTAGGGTATTTTGGAAAAAGCTCTGAGTAGATTGTGTCTACGGTTGGATGAGTATGATGTTCACTGACATATTGAAAAATGGCAACTCTTTGAACGGAAGGTCTTATTCCTGCCTCTGCAATCTGCATAAAATAGTTTTTTTCCATCTTCATCACTCCAGAAGTTCAACAAAAAAAGCGGTTCCTGTTTAATTTTTGTAAAATGTAACAGAAAACCGCTTACTGTTCTACAAATTTTTAAAAATCGGTCAGAAAAACTGGAATTTATTTTCCAAAATATCTGGCCAAAAGACCTTCAAAACCTTTGCCATGACGTGCTTCATCTTTTGCCATTTCATGAACAGAATCGTGGATGGCATCGTAATTCAGTTCTTTTGCACGTTTTGCAAGCATCAGTTTGCCTTCGCAGGCTCCGTTTTCAGCTGCTGCACGCAGTTCAAGGTTTTTCTTTGTTGAATTTGTTACAACGTCGCCAAGCATTTCTGCAAAGCGGCTTGCATGGTCAGCTTCTTCAAATGCATAGCGCTTAAAGGCTTCTGCAACTTCCGGGTAGCCTTCCCGATCTGCCTGTCTTGACATGGCCAGATACATTCCAACCTCGCAGCATTCACCGTTGAAGTTGTCTTTAAGTCCCTGAATAACTTCTGGATCAAGATTTTTTGCAATGCCGATTTCATGTTCGCATGCATAGCCTTTGCTTTCTACCTTTTCTGCAAATTTATCACTTGTTGCACCGCACTGTGGACATTTTTCAGGAGCATTATCACCTGTATGAACATATCCGCATACTTTACAAACCCATTTTTTCATGTTTCCCTCCAGGCTGTCGCCGTTTGTCTAAATTTTCTTGTTACAAAAGTTTGTTTGTAATCTTAGCTATATAATAACGAAAAATAGAATGTTGTCAATACAAATTTGTAATAATTACAAAAATATAATAATTATATTTTTAAGACCTCAGTATTTTCTGTGCAAATGCCATCATGCCTGTCCAGACAGCCTGTGCTACTATGACTGAAGCCCAGGGTTTTAAGGCTGTTTCTGGATCTTTTTTACCCTTTTTTCTGGAATTTTCATGTCTTTCAGTGAAAAAAAGACCCGTTTTTTACGGTTTTAAAATATTTTCTGCAACATCTGAATCCTTTCAGACTTTTTCCACCTCTTGAAAATTCAGATTTTATGAAAATTTATTATTTGCATAAAAGGTTAGCAGAAATAAGTTTATTTGTAATTTGTTGAAATATAAAGAATTATGATATATTTTATTTTTTTTTAAGATTTTTATAAAAACTTGGCACAGAAATTGCTATATATTCTAGTGAACCGGAAACTTTCAAAAAGTCCGGCAAAGTCTTTAGCTTAGTTTCTGAAATCTGTAATTTTTTGCAGAAATCAGAACTTAATTCGCAGGAGGTTTTTTATGAACGAATTAGCACTTTTTAATGACTTGTTTAACAATTTTGATGAAGGTGAATTTGCACTGCCATCTTTCAATTTTAAGAAGGCCTTTCAGACTCCTAAAGTTGACATAAAGCAGAACGACAATGCATATACACTTGAAATGGATTTGCCAGGAAAAACCGACAAAGATGTAAACATTGAACTGAACAACAATATCCTGACAATTTCTTCTTCAACTGAAAACAAAAAAGAAGAAAAATCTGAAAAGAAAGCTGACGGCAAATGGATTGTACGCGAGCGCTCTTATTCACGTTTTTCAAGGAGTTTTGCATTGCCAGAGGACGTAAACTCAGAAAAGCTTTCTGCATGCGTTAAAAACGGCATACTTACTGTAACAATGCCGCGGAAAGCTTTGGCTAGTCCTAAACGCATTGCAATAACCTGCGCATAAATCTTATAAATGGGGCTGTCTAATATGTTCTGTCATGCTGAATCTATTTCAGTATCAGTACTATATATAATGGCACAATGAGCTTTACTTTTGGGACAGCCCCAAGTTAGCCGGTTTCAGTCTGTTTTCAGTCTCAGCCGGCTTTTTTTTTACATCATCAGAAAAGATGATTTTTAACCAAAAGGAGCTGCACTTATCTGCGAACATCTGCAAATATTGGCAGATATAGGCGATTGCCTGCGAACATCAGTTGCAGGCGCCCGTGATTATCTGCCGGCTTCAGCTTTTCTGGCCATTTTGTAAATCTCAGCAAGTTCTTCCCTGCCAAGCTTCTTTACAGTCCCAACAGTTCGCTTGCCGTGCCAGGTGCAGTTTTCAGCAAGAATTTCGCATTGTTCATCAGAAAGTTTTAGTCCCAAATCTTCCATATTAACAGGCATTTTGATTGACTTAAAAAAGCCTTCCATCCCTGCAATCGCGCGCAAGGCAAAGTCTCCGTTGCTTTCGCCTTTATTTTTTGTAAGACCAAGCATGTCTGTTCCCATCTGGCAAAAACGCTCCTCATTTTCCTTATAGACAAAGCGTGCCCAGCTTGCCCATACAGCTGCAAGACCTGCTCCATGAGTTACGTCAAACATGCCGCCAAGTTCGTGCTCAATCTGATGGCTTGCCCAGTCACCGTTGCCGAAAGGTCCTGTCAAACCGTTATGACTCAGGCTTGAAGCCCACATGATTTCTGCACGGGCATTGTAATCTTTCGGATTTTTCAGCAGGACAGGAGCATTTGCCATTACAGTTTTTACAAGCCCCGCTGCAATCGAATCAACCAGTATTGAATTTTCAGTACCTTTTGCGGTGAACCATCTTTCCAAAGTATGCATGATAATGTCCGTTGCACCGCTCATTGTCTGCCATTCAGAAAGACTTTCCGTTAATTCAGGATTCATAACTGCAAATCTGCAGCGGCAGTAATTGCTCGAAAAACCGATTTTTTCAAGAGTTTTGTCATTTGTAATTACAGAAGAATCGCTCATTTCACTGCCAGCAGCCGCAATTGTAAGGATTGCACCAATCGGAGTACATGCCGCAGGTTTGTTTTTTCTACTATAAATGTCCCATACTGGAAAATCGTTTGCAAGTCCGTAACCAATAGCCTTTGCAGAATCAATTACGGAACCGCCCCCAACAGCAAGAATAAAATCAACTTTTTCAGCCTTGCAAAGTTCAATTCCTTCCTCCACAAGAGAAAGCAAAGGGTTTGGCTTGACTCCTCCAAGACTTATAAAATCAATCTGTTCAGCTTTCAGAGAATCAAAAATTCTATCCAGAAGCCCTGATTTTTTTGCTGACTGACCGCCAAAATGAACCAGAACCTTTTTGCAGTTCTGTTCCTTAACAAGTTTTCCAACCTGACTTTCACTGTTTTTGCCGAAAACAACCTTAGTCGGCGTAAAATATGTAAAATTCTGCATAAAAAACATTATAGCACACTAATTTTCAAAAAAAAATCCAAACCTCTGCATTTGCCTGTTACATTCAAGGTTAACAGTGAAAATTCCTCAATAGGATTTATTCTGTGTTTCTTTAATCTTAATCGCCAGCATAGTTATATCGTCAAACTGTTGTGCCGTATCATTAAACTTTTCAATTGCATTACGCATATTTTTGCATATTTCTTCCAGACTTTTGTTTTTTGATGAATTTAAGGTGTCAATCAATCTTTCATTGCCAAATTCCTTGTTTGCTGGACTCATTGCTTCAGGAATTCCATCGGTGTAGTTAAACAAAATATCACCTGGTTCCAGTTGTATCTGAGATTCAGCATATTTTATGCCTGACATTCCACCTAGAACAAAGCCTGCTTTTATATCTTCAAAAACAAAAGAAGAATCTTTTTTCATAAGAGCAGGTTTTTCATGCCCTGCATTTGAATAAGTGAAAATATTAGTTTCAAGATCGAGAATTCCACAAAAACAGGTAACAAACATTTCTTCAGGATTTTCTTCGCATAATTCCTGATTCGTCGCAGAAAGCACTTCTGCCGGTGACATTCCGGCTTTAAAATTTTTTCTCAAAATAATTTTGGAAATCATCATAAATAAGGCAGCCGGAACACCTTTTCCAGAAACATCTGCAATTACAAGTGCAATATGTTTATCATCTATTTTAAAGAAATCATAAAAATCACCACCAACTTCAAAAGCAGGCTGCATTGTGGCATACAAATCTATTGAGCCAAGTGCAATAGGTTTTGGCAAAGCCCCCAGTTGAATGGCAGCAGCAATTTTTAATTGAGTTTCCGCTCGTTCTTTTTCTGCTGTAATGGCTGTAATATTTTTAATATGATTTACAATCTGATGCTCCATATCGGTGACAGAATCTGCAAGATAACCTATTTCATCAAGTGTTTTTAATATATCCACTAAATTATTTTCAGAAATTGTGTTTTCTTTGGAAAAACGAACAGTTTCGTTTGAAATACGGATAATTTTATTAACAAGAATCTTCTGAATGAAAGCCTGTAAAGCAAAATAAATAATCAAGTCTGCAAGAACTGTTACCATCAAAACCATCAGAAGATAATCTTTTCTGGCAACATAAAGATATTTCATAGGAAGCTCAACAGCAATTAATTTTGAAACAGATGAATGTCCTGTTTCTTTCAAAGGAATAAGAGTTGTAATGTGATGTCCTGTTTCTAATAATCCTTTATCTCGGATGACAATTTCATATTCCGATTTGCCTTCAATTAATCTTCTGTATGCTTTTTCATATTCAACGTTTGTTGTATTTCTGACATATCCTGCATTGAATGGAGTTTTTCCGCTGTTTTTACCGGCACAGGAAAAATCAAAAGTGATATGTTTATAATCAGTTTGATCAGGCGTAATGATATAAATAAAAGTAGCTCCCATATCATTACACAAATTAACAATGCTTTCATGAAAAATTTTATATTCAGGAAGAAGTTCATTACTATTTTCCTGACGGCTTTTTGAATAACTGCTTACATCGTAATTAGAACAAATTGACTGCGATGCACGGGCAATTGATATTGAATTATCAAAATATACATTTAAAAGAATTTTTGTGAAAATCTTATAACCGCCGGCTGCAATAATTACACTGAACAAAAAAAGAATAATTATCATTCCTAATGAGATTTTCTGTTTTATCTTTAAATGCCTTTTTCCCATTAAGAAACTCCTGTTTCTGATTTTCTCAGAATTGTTAATTCATAACTTTTTTGCATCTGCTTTTATTTCAATCTGCGTTAGCCAGATATTTTAATCGTAAAAATATTTTTGTTATCATTCCGGGCATATTCAACAGAATCCATCATTTCTTTTACAATATGAATTCCTAAACCCCCGATTTTACGTTCATCTAAGCCGGCTCCAATATCAGGGGCTTCAGAATCTGTCAGCGGATTGAAAGGTTTTCCGTTATCAATAAAGGAAACTGATACTGTTTTTTCTTCAAAAGAACATTGTATGCGAAGATAATCTGCACCACTGTAATAAACAACATTACTTACAACTTCATCCGTACAAACTGCAATTTTAGTTGCCGCTTTTGTATTTATAGAATTATCACCGCAAAAATTATTAATAAATTCCTGAATCTCAGTAAGAGCTTTTATTTTTACCGGATATTCTTTTTCAATCATATATCAATCATGCAAATCGTTATTCAGCAGATATTTATTTAACAAATCGTAAGAATATCAGAAAAACCCGTTACTTCAAAAACTTCCCTAATGGAATTATTAATATTCGTGATTTTCATTTCTCCATTAGTTGAAGCAATTTTTTTCTGTATTTTTAAAAGTACGCGAAGTCCTGAAGATGAAATATATTCAACATGCGAAAAATCCATAATAATATTGTTTGTCTGAGAAAGAACTGTTTCTGCTTCATTTTCAAATGCAGGCGAATTTACCGTATCAATCATTCCTTCAGGAATAATAGTCGCTATGCTGCCATTTATTGTTTTAGTAATTTTCATGTCAAACTCTCCTTTGTCAACAATTATAATATATATTCTGCATTTATCAAATAAATTCATTCCTGCAAACATGTAACTCTTCCTGCCTTTGCATTTTTGACCTGTTCCCTGCCTGAATATTTTGTAATTTTTTATTTATGGGCGTGCGGCGCAACCTTCGGTTGCTTAGCGAGTTTGCCTTGCAAACTCGCTACGACAGGCTTTCCGCACTTCCGCGTCTGTGCGCTCCATTCTACAGGGTCTGTCCAATCAGTTCCGTTATTCTGAATTTTTTTTAAGCATCTGCACTGTTGAAATGCCTTATGAACTTTACTTTTAGGACAGCCCCTGTAGAACGCCTCCGGCGGTGCTCCAATCCTTCACGCTTCGCTTATAAAAATATTTTTCGCCACAAAAATTCTTTAATCAAATAAAACATAAAATTATTGCATTTTTTTGTAACACTTTCGGCTGGAATTTATTATTTTTATTGTATATACAAAATGCACGGAAGCCTTTCAAAAACAACTTCCGCAAACATGAAAATTATAAATTTGAACTTTGGGAGGTCATAAAATATGAAAACCTGGAAGAAATATCTTGTAGCTGCAGTTTCATCTGCAGTTCTTGCATTTGCGCTGATTTCTTTTTCTTTAACAGGAGTTGGAGTTCACGGTTCGGCTGCAACAGCTTTTGCAGACAGTACTCCTGCTGTTTCCATTCCTGCAGAATCGTTAAAAGTTGTTGAAGCCCTGCAGAATTCTTTCCGCGCCATAAGCAACGGTCTTTTGCCGTCAGTTGTAGAAGTTGATGTAACTGAAAAGAAAACTGCTCCTGCAAATCCTTTTGAAAACATACCTTTCTTTTTCTTTGGCAATCCTAACCAGCAGCAGAATTCAAAACCCCGTGAATATGAGCAGAAAGGACTTGGCTCTGGTGTAATCGTCCGCCGTTCTGGAAAAACCCTTTATGTACTTACAAACAACCACGTTGCAGGTTCTGCAACAGAAATCAAAATAAAATTGAACGACGGACGGGAATTTCCTGGAAAGCTTGTTGGAGCAGACGAACGTATGGACATTGCGCTTGTTTCATTCATTTCAGATGACAGTTCAATTCCTGTTGCAAAACTTGGCGACTCCGACAAAGTTCAGCCGGGCGACATCTGTCTTGCAATGGGTGCTCCTTTAGGTTACAGACAGTCTGTAACACAAGGAATTATCAGTGCTACAGGACGTTCTGGCAGTGGAATCGGTAACGTTTCGGATTTTATTCAGACGGATGCTGCCATCAATCAGGGAAATTCCGGCGGTCCGCTTGTAAATATTTACGGTGAAGTAATCGGTATAAACACCTGGATTGCATCTTCTTCCGGCGGTTCTCAAGGACTTGGTTTTTCAATTCCTATAAATAATATAAAACAGGCAATT
Organism: Treponema sp.; assembly: GCA_016296655.1. Classification (GTDB taxonomy): domain Bacteria; phylum Spirochaetota; class Spirochaetia; order Treponematales; family Treponemataceae; genus Treponema_D. The sequence continues at coordinate 23,023 of JAEDIW010000015.1, forward strand.
GATGACTTTATCCGTGACGGAAAAATTTCTTACGGCTGGATGGGCGTTTCCCTTGTTGAAGTTTCAGAAGATTTCAAGCAGTCGCTTAAGGTTCAGAATCTGGAAGGTGCATTTGCCTCCCAGATATTCATAGGTTCTCCAGCCCAGAAGGCAGGAATGCAGGCTGGTGACTTTATTACTGAACTTAACGGACATCAGGTAAAATCTGTTGATCAGCTTGTTCGCGAAGTTGGTAATCTAAGGGCGGGAACTACGGCTCAGTTTACAGTGCTTCGCAACGGCAAAAAAACTGTACTTTCTGTAAACATTGAAGAACGCAAATCAGAAATTTCAGCAGATGATTCAAAGCTGTGGCCAGGATTTATTGCAGTTCCATTGACAGACTCTGTACGCGAACAGATTGGCCTTGATGACAAAGGTGTAAAAGGTGTCGTTGTAAGCAATGTTTACGAAAAAACAGCTGCTGCATATTTGAGCCTTCAGCCAAATGGCATAATTACAGCCGTAAACGGAAAATCTGTTTCAAATCTTGCAGAACTTTACAGCGCAATGGATTTGTCAAAAAATAATTCTGTAAATTTTGACATTTACACAAATGGCGGAACTATAACAACAAGTACTTATAAAGTAAAAAAATAATTTCTGGGGCTGAAGAAATATCAGTCGCAGCCGATTATTTTTCTAGGTGCAGGGGCTGTCCCTAAAAAGTAAAGTTTATAGTGTCATTTCTGAATTTTTTTCGGAATCTCTACAATATATACACTGTAGATGCTGAAATAATTCTGTATGACAGAACTTATCAGACAGCCCCTTTTTTATTTGAGCAGTTTTTTCGGCGCATAAAATGCTTTGTGAAAGCATGGCTGGGGCGTTTTTGTGCTGGCAGTGTTTATTCCATGCTTGACTAAAACTTGTTGTTTCTGATATTATTACGTTCACATATATGGTAAACTTGCCTTGTGGTATGTCCCGTTAAATACTGCGGCGATTTTTTCATATTATTTCTTGAGTTGAGGTATTTTTATGTACGCACTTATTCAGTATAAAGGCAAAGAATTTAAGGCCGAAAAAGGTGCAGTTCTGCAGTTTGATAAACTTGATGCAGAAAAAGGTGCAAAAATTGAAATTGATTCCGTATTGCTCGTAAGCGACGGAGATAAAATCAGTGTTGGTACTCCTTTTGTAAAGGGTGCTAAGGTTACAGTTGTTGTAGAAGATTCTTTCAAAGACAGAAAGGTTCTTGTTTTTAAATACAAGAGCAAGAAAGACTATCACCGTCTTATTGGTCACAGACAGCAGTATACAAATGTTCGCGTAGAGGACATTGTAGTAGCATAAGTTATGACCTGCGTACATCTGGTTCGTTCCCGGACAGGCCGGTTGCTTTATTGCAGAGCAGAAGGTCATTCTGGTTATGCAGCGAAAGGACAGGATATTGTGTGTGCAGCAGTTACGGTTTTGCTTCGTACTGTTGTTGATGTTCTGTCAAAAACAGATGGCGTACAGTTAAATGCTGATTTTACAACCCGTGGACTTGTCGAGTTTGCGGTGAATAAAACAGGATTCAGCAAGAAATTAGATGCTGAACTTGAGTTTGCTGGAAAATTTCTGGAAGAAGGATTTAGTTCTCTTGCGCAGGAATATCCAGAAAATGTAACATTGTATAAACAGACAGAAGCTTAGGCTTTGTGGAGGAATATTATGGGAAGATCAAGAGGCGGTAGCGGTGCCAAAAACGGACGCGATTCAAACCCAAAACACCTTGGAGTAAAAAAATTTGCTGGTGAGGTAGTTACAGCAGGTTCTATCATTCTTAAACAGCGTGGAACAAAAGTTCACCCTGGTGATAATGTTATGAAAGCAAAAGATGACAGCCTTTTTGCTGTTGTTGACGGAACAGTTGTTTTCGGAGAACGCAAAAACAGAAAAATTGTTTCAGTTTCTCCAGTAGAAGCATAGGTCAGCTTTTCTGTTCCTCATAGATTACCCGGACAGTTCTTCCTGTTCCGGGTATTTTTTTTATATGGTTGTGAGGTTAAATTATGATTTCGTTTGCAGATGAAGCAGTGATAGAAGTTTCTTCTGGAAAAGGTGGAAATGGGTGTGTTTCTTTCCGCAGGGAAAAATATATTCCAAATGGCGGACCTTCTGGCGGTGACGGTGGAGATGGAGGAGATGTTATTTTCTGCGTAAAACGCAATTTGCGCACCTTGTCAAATTTGCGTTATCATCGTTTTTTCAAGGCAAAAAACGGACAGGACGGAATGAGCTGGGGAAAATATGGTAGGGACGGAGATGATATTGTTATTCCAGTTCCTCCGGGAAGTACAATCCGTGATTTTGAAACCGGAGAATTAATACATGATTTTACGGTTGAAAGTGAGGATGAGCAGTTCCGCTTCCTTGAAGGTGGCAAAGGTGGCTGGGGAAACATACATTTTAAGTCTTCTACAAATCAGGCACCACGCTACGCTCATGAAGGAAAGCCTGGTGAAGTCAGAAAATTAAAGATTGAACTTAGTATTATGGCGGATGTTGGACTTGTTGGTTTTCCTAATGCGGGAAAGTCTTCTTTGCTTACAGCTTTTACAAATGCCCGTCCAAAAATTGCACCGTATCCATTTACAACAAAAATTCCAAATCTAGGTGTTCTTAGGGTAGATAATGAACGGGATGTAATCATTGCAGATATTCCTGGAATTATTGAAGGCGCATCCGAAGGTGCAGGTCTTGGCTTTCAGTTTTTAAAGCATATTTCCAGAACTTCGTGTCTCCTTTTTATGATTGATTGTAGCGATGAAAATTATCTTTCTGCTTATGACACTCTGTGCGCTGAAATTTCTTCCTATTCTCAGGAACTTGCTGCCAAGCCGAGAATTGTTCTTTGCAATAAAATTGATGTTGAAGGTGCTGCTGAAAGGGCACGGGAAATTGCCTCAAAAATCAGAAAGACAGACAGTAGCATAAATGTTATTCCTGTTTCCATACTCTGTAATCAGGGACTTGCAGATGCACGAAAAGCAATCATGGAGCTTGTCGATAAGCTTGAAAATACTCAGAAAGCAGGGGCTCATAACGAGAATGTTGCTTTTGAAAAATCTTCTTCAAGTTTTCTGGCTTCTCGCTCAGTTGATGAAGATGCTGAAGTTCAATATCCAGGATCTGAATGATGAAAATTGCGGTTTTAGGTGGCAGCTTTAATCCAGTTCATAAAGGCCATTTGCTTTTAGCTGACTCAGTGTGTACTCAGTTAGGTTATGATAAATTGCTTTTTATTCCTGTTTCTGCACCGCCGCATAAAATAATAAAAAATGCAGCTTCGTCTTTTGACAGGCTGAAAATGCTTCAGCTTGCCTGTGAGGATGATTTTCGCTTTGCAGTCGACTCCTGCGAAATAGACAGGGGAGGAATTTCTTATACATGGGATACAGTTTGCTTTCTTGAACACAAATATGCAGAGCAGTTGTCTGCAAAAATCGGCTTGATTGTTGGACAGGATCTGGCTGCTGAGTTTTCAAAATGGAAAAATGCTGCTCTCCTTGCTGAAAAAACGGATTTGATTCTTGCTCACCGTCCGTTTGAAAAGCCTTGTAGCCCAGAAGGTAATAAGCCTGACAGCAATTTTAAAGGACTTTTTGCAACTGAAAAAATGCTTTCAGAATTTCCTTATCCGCATCTAGCCCTGAACAATGCAATGATTGCTGTTTCTTCAACTGAAATCCGTGAAAAGATTCGCAATGGAGAAGATTTGACTGGACTTGTTCCAGAAAAAGTTTATTGTTATATTAGAGAAAGAAAATTATATGGATATAAATGAAACTGAATATGACATTTCGTTGAATTCTCCTTTGCTGCCTGTAATAAAAAGGGTTCAAAAAGCTGCTGAAAGTGTGCTTTCTGCAAAAAGATATGAACATTCAGTAAGGGTTGCCCAGACAGCTTTAAAAATGTGCGTACTTTATAAAGTTGATCCAGCCAGAGGGTATTTAGCCGGAATTTCTCATGATATTTGCAAGGAACTTTCTTCTGTTCAGCTTATGGACATTGCCTGTCGGGATGGAAATCCTGTTTCTGCAGTCGAAAAGGAACGGCCGTCTCTTTTGCATGGAAGAGCAGCTGCAGTTCTTCTGAAAGAAGATTATGAAATTTATGACAAGGAACTTTTAGATTCGGTTGCATTTCATACTTTTGGACATAAAAAATTCGGCGATTTGGGAAAAATTGTCTATTCTGCTGATAAAATTGAACCAGGTCGGGAAAATATAACCGCTGAATATCTGGAACATCTTTTTTCCATGAGCTTGAATTTACTGACTAAAGAAACTTTGGAAAATTGTCTTGATTTTGTAAGGAAGAGAAATCGTCCTTTGGCTCCAGAATCATTGGATTTTTTGAAAAAACTTGAAAAAGATATAAAAAAAACTAAAAGGGATAGCTGATGAAGTTAAGGCAAGAACAGAAAGGCTCTATTTTTCTTCTGCTGATTTTTCTTATTATCGCCTCCGTTTCCTGTGTTCTGTTTTTTTCGTTAAGAGAAGATCGGGTTGGCGATGCTTTTAAACAGGAACATGTTGTAAAAACACTTCTTGTTCTTGAAAAAGAAAATGAAGTTTTATCGACAGATATTCTGTTTTTTTATCCAGTTTCAAATCAGGGGGCTGTAATTTACATTCCTGGTAATACAGGTTCAATTTTTTCGTCTATTGGGAGAGTTGACCGCATTGACGAAATCTTTTCAGAAAAAGGAATCGAAGTTTACTGTTCGGAAATTGAAAAGCTTTTGGGAACGTCTATAGATTTTTATGTAGTTCTTAGCCTGAAAAATCTTCAGACTATTACTGACCGTCTTGGCGGTCTGAGGGTTTTTGTACCTTTGCCTGTTGATTATGCTGGTGAAGATGAAATACGCCGGCTGCTGCCGTCAGGAGCTGTTGTTCTTGATGGTGACAAACTTCCTGTGTATCTTGAATATAAGCTTGAGGATGAAAATAATGCTGATGTAATGGAACGCCGTCAGAATGTTGTGCTTGCGTTTTTGGCAGCTATGAACAGAAATTCAGCAGTTATTTTTGAAAAAAAGAATTTCAATATTTATGAAAAGCTTTTTGTTTCCAATGTTGATGAAGATGGACTGCTTACGTTGCTGAAATCAATTTCAAAAGTTGATTCTGAACAGCTTGTTCCGCAAACTGTTACGGGTACAAGAAGACTTGTTGATGGACAGGAACTTTTGTTTCCGTTTTATGATGGTCAGCTGATAAAAGATGTTGTGATGCAGACTGTAAATTCGCTTGTTTCCGAAAGCCGGACTTTGAGCAACCGTGTTTATGTTCTTGAAATAAAAAATGGAACGACAACTCAGGGACTTGCGCATAATACAGGCGCTCTGCTGAAAAGTGCAGGATATGATGTTCTTCGGACTTTAAATGCAAGTTCAAATAATGTTGAAAAAACTGAAATAATAGACCATATTGGTAACTCTGAAGTTGTAAAGGCACTTGCAAATTTTATCCGCTGTAAAAATATTACAGTGGAAGAAGTCCAGAATGGAGATGATTATACAAATGCAGTCGAAAATGTTGACTTTACAATTATTTTGGGCAGCGATTTTGACGGAAGATATGTACACTAAAAGGGTGATGTGAAAACTTGATTTTTAGTAACTTTGAAAAAGATTTTTCAAAGCTGCCCTTGAAAATGTTTTCATTGAGCCTGAAGTTTATATTTGATTTTTGCGATGAATTTAATACCTTGCTGCTTTGCGTGGTAACAAAGGCGTATTAAGTTTTGATACAGAATTTTACAGGAACAGCATGCCTTGATTCTTGAGTTGAGGTTTGTTGATTATATGTATATGGAGATTTTTTATGAGTGATATTGTTGAAAACACAAAGAGCGTACAGGAAAAGGCAATTGAAATTGCTCGTCTTATGGAAGATGGAAAGGGCAGAAATGTTGTTCTTATTGATGTTTCCAAGCTTAACAGCTGGACAGATTATTTTGTAATTGTAACGGTAAATAGTTCTGCTCATTGGCAGGGGCTTTTTAAGGATGTAAAGGATTATATAAAGAAGAATGATCTTGAAATTCACCTTACAAACAGAAAAACTCCTGACGGCGATGACTGGAATTTGATTGATCTGGGACCTATTGTTGTTCATCTTATGTCGGAAGATGCCCGTGTGTTCTATGATCTTGAAAAATTGTGGCATGCAGGAAAAATAATTGAAATCAGCCAGCTGTGAGAGTTTTTAGGCTTCTGAGTGCTTTTTCTGCTGATTTTTTTTCTAAAGACATAAAAAAACTGCACTTCATTTATGGAAATGCAGTTTTTTTTTGCGTTTGAAATTTTACAGGCAACATTTAATCTGAAGAATCGGACTAAACATCACCTTGTAACTGGTTCTAAAATCATAGATTTTAGAGATTTTTCGCTAGAAATCCTCAAAATCAATACCACTGTTATAGGGTTTATGACTTGAAAGATCGTAACCGTCTTCAGCTTCTACATCATCAAAAGGTTCTTGAATGTCATCATCTTCCTCAAGACTTTCAAAGCTTTCTTCTTCGTAGAAATCATCGTCAAAATCATCTAAAGAATCTGATATTTCATCATCTTCAAAATCATCGAATGATTCATCCTCGTAGTCATCGTCCGTGAATGAAAAACCAAGTGTTGCAGACTGAAAATCAGTCATATCACCTTCGTCAAACATGCCATCCCCCTGCGGTATGCTTAGATTTTTTTTGTTTCTCTTTATATCTAAGCTATCTTGAATTTAATTATGCAGCGGATTTGTGTCAATATTGTTTGAATAGAAAAATATGATTTTTCAGGAATTCTTTTTGATTATTTTGCATTTGATACGTTTCAATGTGTTATACTTGAAATTATCCAAAAATCGCAATTGGCAAAGGAAGTTTTTCTGCAGGAACTGCATATTAAAAAAACACGACAGAATTTCATTGGCAAAATTTCATTGGCTATTTGACATTAACTGCAAAAACTGTATAATATGAGTATGTCAGCTGAAGTGCGTGTATTAGCACCTGGAAAAGTTAATTTCAATTTGAACGTATTGCCTCCAAGGGCGGACGGTTTTCATAATATTGAAAGTATTTTTCAGACTGTTTCGCTTTTTGATGAACTTACGGTTTGTCTTGAAAAAGGTTATAATACATGTGCTGTTGAATGTCAGGAAATGACGCTTCCTGAATCAAATACAATAACTTCAGCTTACAGCGCTTTCTGTTCCCTGACTGGTTTTAATCAGTCGGTTAAGGTGAATCTTGTAAAAAAGATTCCTTCAGGAGGTGGCTTGGGTGGTGGTTCTTCAGATGCTGCTGCTTTTGTAAAGGCATTGTCTTTGCTTTCTGGTATTACTGTTTCACCTGAAATGGCTGACAGAATAGCAGAAAAGGTTGGCAGTGATGTGTTTTTTTTTCTGCATTGTACGCATCCTGGATGTGCGTTGGTGTCAGGTCGTGGAGAAATTGTTCATCCTATAAAAGCACGGGAGAACATACATATATTGCTTGTTTTACCAGATGTTCATAGTTCGACGAAAGAAGCATACTCTTTGGTTGACAGGGAACTGATGGCAGGTAAGACAGTAGACTGTCCGGCTTTTAGCGAGTTGGAAGATGTCTACAATGGGGCTGTAAGGGACTGGAATTTTGCAAACAGCTTTACGGTTCCTGTAGCCGGAAAATATCCGGAAATCGCAGAAGCTCTTGCAGCTTTGAAAGAAGCAGGTGCTTTGTTTTCTGATATGTCCGGATCTGGTGCTGTAGTTTTTGGTGTTTTCGATACCTCTAGAGCTGCAGAATATTCTGCTCAAAAACTAAGGCTTTTGGGCATGAATTGTGTTGTCGCATAAGATTCTTTTACGGAGATAGAGTTACAGGCTTACGACTCAGGCGTCGTGGAGGTTGCTGTGCAGATTACTGAATTACGCATTCGGAAAGTGGAAGCAGAAGGAAAACTTCGTGCTTATGTGACGGTAACATTTGACAACTGTTTTGTTGTGCATAATGTTAAAATTATAGAAGGAAAAACCGGGCTGTTTATAGCTATGCCTAGCAGAAAGACAGCTAATGGTGAATATAAGGATGTTGCCCATCCTATAAGTCCTGAATTCCGAACTGAATTACAGGACAAAATTCTTGCAGAATATAATGCAGGACATGTTGAAACTGGTTCTGCTGATTCTGAAGATTAAATTTGTTATTATTTTGGGACGTCGGCAAGTGGTAAGCCCCCGGCTTTTGGTGCCGGTATTCCACAGGTTCGAATCCTGTCGTCCCAGCTATACTCAGCATACCTCGGTGTTCGCATCGGGGTATGTTGTTCTATAAGGAAATAGCATTTTGGTTTGTAGCCTTTTTGCGAATAATGGAAAGCTCTCTGGCGTGATGAACGATGGGGTGCGTTAAGTTATCTTATGCAGTTTTGAACTGAGGTTTTCCAAAAAAAATTATTTTTTTTAGGAGTCCAAAAAATGGATCAGATGGTAATTAATGCCAAAACTCGTGTAACAGTGGGTAAAAAAGCAGCAAAAACGCTTCGTACAACAGGTCGTATTCCTGCTGTAGTTTACAATTCAAAGGGTGAAGCAGTAATGGTTGACGTTGACGAAGTTGAATTCAACAAAGTATGGCGTTCAATCACAAAAACAACTCTTGTAACATTGAATGTTGATGGAAAATCTTCTGATGTTTTCATTAAAGATGCAGAATACAATATTCGTACAGATAAAGTTCTTCATGCAGATTTCTTTGAACCTGCAGCAGACAAGAAACTTAAGGTTAAGATGAAGGTTCAGTATTCAGGAACTCCAGCAGGTGTTCTTAAAGGTGGATATATGCTTAAGCATGTGCCTGAAGTTATCATTAAGGCTGTTGCAAAAAATATCCCGCAGAGGATTGTTATTGATGTTTCCAAAATCAATATTGGTGAAAGACTTTGCGTAAAGGACGTTAACCTTGGTGATGGTGTTGAAGTTTTGACACCTGCAGAAACTTGTCTCGTAAGCATTTCACCTGCTCGCTAAGTTTTGCTTGAACACAGCTTTGGAAAATTTGTGTTTTTTGAAGCTTGTGTAATAGAGAGGTCTTTTAAGAAGCTGATTGATGGGAATAACCTTCAGTCAGCTTTTTTTTTGTATTTTGCTACATAGGTTTTGTTTTGGAATTTATTGAGCAGTTTGAAATAAAAATAAAAGAATCCCTTTGTAACTCAGGTGTTGTTTTATCTGAAAATTGCAGACTTGGTATGGCAGTTTCTGGTGGTGCAGATTCAATTGCCATGCTTACTTCTATTTTTTACATTTGCAGAAAAATCGGGACGAAACTTTTTGTAATTACTGTAAATCACAGGATTCGCAGTGAACAGGATTCTGGAGGTGATGCAGAATTTGTTTTGCAGTATTGCAGAAATTTGGGGGTGGCTTGTACTGTACATGCATTGCAGGATGGGGAAGTTTTTAAAACTGCACAGATTCGTAAAGGTGGTATTGAAGAAGCTGCCAGATTTTTGCGCTATCAGGCTTTTGAAAAATTCATAATTGAAAAAGAAATTGATTTTTTATGTCTGGCGCATAATCAGAATGATAATCTTGAAACGATTTTGATGCGTTTTTTGCAGGGTAGTACGGGGCTTGCTTCTTGCGGAATAAGGCCTGTACGAAATAAATTTATAAGGCCGCTGCTTTCGGTTTCCAGACATGAAATTGAAGATTATTTGAATTGCCGCAAGGTTTCATGGCGTACTGATCAAACCAATTTTGACAACTCATATTTAAGGAATAAAATCAGAAATCAATTAATCCCGTACCTTGATTCTCTTTTTGGGGGCTGGCAGAAATCAGTTCTGGCAGGAGCTGAAAAACATGCTGTTGATTTTGATTTTCTGGAAAAACAAGCCGAATTCCATGTATGGCAAAAAAATGGACATGATTGTTGCTGGATGCCAGTTGCAGAACTTAGGAAATTGCATGGAGCGGTGCGTAGAAGACTGTTTTTTTCTGCTGTAAATGACCTTGGATTAAATTACAGAATTCCATATTTATTTGTAAAAAAATGTGAAGAAATCCTCTTTCATGAAAATATTTGCGCGGAACAGACGTATTGTGTTTTTGGAGTTCAGGTACGAAGTAACGGAGAAAGTTTTTTTATTGAAAAAAAGGCAAATTTTAAGACGCATAAGGGATTCTTTGCTATAATAGCTCATGAAGGAATTTTTGACTTTCCTTTTGGACAGGTAAAAGCCGAAAATGGAACTGTAGAATTTTGTTCTGATAACATTGTGCTGAAAAACCTGAAATTTCCGTTTTGCATACGCAGCAGGCAGATTTGTGATGTGATAATTTCTGCTGACGGAAAAATGAGGAATGTAAATGATATTTTTTCTTCATGGGCTGTCCCTGACTCATTGCGCGATGAAATTCCGCTTGTTCAGGTTTTGTCCGAAAAAAATCAAGCGCTGGTCTGCATTTGTGGTTCGGTTCTGGGATTTGACAATTGGATTGTAAAAGATTTTTTATATTAGAGAGTCTGTTATTGAAAATGAAAAAAAGTAAACATTTGAAAAGAATCAGTTTTTTTGCCCTCTTTGTTTTTTTTCTGTCAGCTGGAAATTTATTCTGTGAAAATGCAGCTTTGATTGCCAATCGTCAGACGGCAATCAGATGTCTGAAACTTGCAAAATCTTATATAAGTCAGAATATTTGGGATGCAGTGAGTTCTAAAATAGAAATGGGGCTTGCCTACGATGATTCTATTTCAGATTTATGGTATCTGGATGCGGTCGTAAAAACTCATAATGGCGCAACCCGTTCTGAAATACGGCCTTTGATTGAGCGTTCTCTTGCGCAAGGCAACTGGATTGATTATAACAGGGATAATGCAAGGGTTTTATATGCAGATTTGCTGTGTGACACAGGTTTGCATGAGCAGGCTCTGGCTGTTTTGGATGAAGAACCATTTCTGTTTTCTGCTGATGCAGAGTTTATCAGGATAAAAGTCTTTTATCTGCAAAAAACGTCTGACAGTCTGGAAAGGGCAAGAGACAAGATTGATGCTGCCCGAAGGGTTTATCCATCAGATGCAAGGTTTGCACGGCTTTTTTTTCGCAATGAATTTGCCCTGTTAAAAGAAGGGGAGCGTCCATCGCCTGATGTTCAGAGAATTGCAGATGCCTTTATACTTCTGGTTCCTAAATATGCTGATGCTGATGCTGAACTGGAACTTTATGCGGCTCTTTTTTCTGACGGTGAGAAAAAAATCAGACTTTTAAAAGCTTATCATGCAAAAGAACTTACTCATCCGCTTTATGCAGAAGCTTCGTTGAAGGCAGGTTTGATGACCCAGAAAGAAGCTGTTGAGTATTTTGTGGAGTGGGCTGATGTTTCTATTTCTCTTGAATGGCTGAAATCTTTTGCAGTTCTTATTACAGAAGATGAACCTGTGGAATTTTTACGGGAATATTTGAATTCGTATGAGGGACTTCTTACTGTTGATACAGATGGTGATTTGGAACCTAACCTTTTTGTAGATTATTACCGTGGCCGCCCGCAAAACATTCAGTGGGACAGAAATAATGACGGAATAAATGAATGGACTGCTGTCTGTGATTTTGGTGTGCCGACAGCTGTTTGCATTCCTGCAGACGAAATTAGTGTAAATTATGGTTCTTTCCCATACATAACTAAACTTTCGCATAAAAATTCTAATGGAAGAAATGTGACTTTTTCTTTTGCAGATGAACAGTTTGAGTGGACTCCTTTTTCTGTGTCTGCTGAGCTTACGCTTCGCGATGCGCTTAGAATGGATTTTTTTCTGCCACAGATTAATTTTAGTGCAAAAGAACTGGATTTCAAAACTTCTGCAAAATTTGCTTTTTCTTATGAAATAGATTCTGATGAATATGCTGGTGCAATAATCAGTTTTTCGCTGCTGAATGGAATTCCTCAGAGTGCTGTTTATTCATTGAATGAGGTTCAGTATGCGCAGGCATTTTTTGAAGATGGCAGGCCTTTATTTAGGGCTGTTGACCGTGATGGTGATGGAATTTTTGAAACAACGGAAACTTATGCTCTTGATGAAGATGGAAAAATAGAAATGTCTGCTGAAGATTCCAGTCTTTTGATGACAAGCCTGTATGGCTATCCTATGGAACGCAACGGTTTGTACATAAAAATGATTCAAATCGATCAGAATGGAGATACTAAGCCTGATTTTACCGAAGAGTATCTTGCTGGCAATGGAAAAATTACTTCATGGGATTCTGATAATGACGGGCATTGGGATACCCGATATGTCCGTTATCCCAAAAAAGGTGATGAAGGCCTGATTGAAGATTCGATGTTTTATCTTATGCCGGGCAGAGTTTTGACGGCTGTAACCTGTGTTGACGGAGAACCTGTAAAAGTTGTTTCTAATGAAATTGAATATGGTGTAACAAAAGGGGAAATCTCTGATTTTTATTGGGTGGGCAATGCTGGCTCTATGGCTGAAGAGGAAGCTGTTGCTGCTTCCCTAGATAAAATGAACAGGCAGGGAGAATGCCTTGTTGTAGAAGTTGAAAATTCCAGAGTTCTGTCAATAAAAGTTGCAGATTTTATGTTTGGCAGGCTTATTCCGCAGGAAGAACAGGATAGTTTGGAAGATTTGCAGGAATCGCAGGCTGAAAAAAAATCCGAAAATTAAAAAACTTATGGAAAATTTTGTGCAGATACTGCTAGGGAAGTGCTGATTAACACTTGAAGCACTTACTCAGCACTTTACATCAAAGCCGTAAGTCATTGTCTTACGGACATTTAGCGGCATTCAGTGTAACCTGGGATTTTGGATGTGTTTTTGCACTGTTAATTTTTCTAGTTTTGTGGTATTGTAACGAAACAAAACTGCTTAATGAGTGTGTTTTCGCACAAGACGGCAAAGTACGCAAAGCCGCCTGTAAAAAAATATATAAATATGAATGGGAAAAAAATGGGAAAAAATAAATTTGCTGGATTTTGTCTGTGCGTTTTGCCTTTTATTTTGGGGTGCGCTTCAAATGGAAACAAAATTGCGTCTGCAGAAAAAATTGACTATTCCCTTGAGGATGTGCGGAATGCAGAAATTGAAAGGGTAATGCAGATTGCTGATGAAAAACCTGTTCATGCTTTGTGGCGGGCTTCTCTTGTGGATGATGCAGATTTGATTGATTTGTGTTTTGAAAAAATCAGAAAACTGTATGAAAATGCAAAAGATGAAAAAGATTATTTTACATGCCTGAGACTTTTTCAGTCGCTTAAAGCTGCTGGCTATCCGAAAATTGCAGAATTGAATGTAGAGCTTGCCCAACTGGAAGAAAGTTGCCGCAGCGGTGTGCCTGGATTGGAAAACGAGATGCATTCTTCTGAAGGTATTAAGCGTGATTTTCCTGAAAATGTGTCGCAATATATTGAAGGAACTGTGACGGTTTGGGTTGATCAGGGCATAAAGGTTGAGCGGGGTGTTGGTTTTGCTGACCGAGTAATTGGTTCAGGCTTTTTTATCAGTAAAGACGGCTATATCGTAACAAATCACCATGTAATAAAAAATGTTGTTGATACAAAGTTTGAGGGTGTTGCCAGACTTTATGTAAGGCTTGCAGATGATCCTGACACAAGAATTCCGGCAAAGGTAATAGGATACGATGAACTTTTTGACCTTGCCCTGCTGAAAATAGAAGTTGATGCACCCTATGTATTTTCGCTTGGGTCAAGTTCTCAATTGTCTGTAGGGGACAGGATTTATGCAATTGGTTCGCCTATAGGTCTTGACAGGACTTTGACATCTGGTATTGTTTCTGCAAAAAATAGAAAACTGTTTTCTACGGGAAGTGTTTTTCAAATTGATGCTGCTGTAAACGGCGGAAATTCTGGCGGTCCATGTATAGATGTGAATGGAAATGTCCAGGCAATTGTTTTTGCTGGAATGCCTCAGTATCAGGGCTTGAATTTTGCCATTCCTGTTGAGTATTTGAAGACTGATTTGCCTATGCTTTTTCATGGCGGAAAACGGGAACATGTCTGGCTTGGAGGATTTGGTCATACTTTGCGGCAGGGAAATGTTTCCAAAGGTGTTGAAATTCAATATGTAATGTCATCTGGTGCTGCTCAGCGTTCGGGGCTGTCTTCCGGGTGCGTTATTACTGCTGTGAATGGAAAAGAGGTGAACTCTCTGGAAGATTTTCAGACTGTTCTGCGGCAGTTTGTTCCAGAAACTTTGATTTTGCTGGATTATATTGATGCCTCTGAAAATGAAAAAACTGTGCTGGTTTATCTTGATGTCCGTCCTGAAAAGCCTGGAAAAACGGTTTATGAGCATGATTTGAGGGAAACTTCGTTTATTCCTCTTTTTGGAATGGGGCTGCGTGCTGTTTCTACAACGAGTTCCCGAAAATATGCAATTTCAACCATAATAAAAGGCGGAATTGCAGACGAGTCAGGATTTTCTGAAAATGATCCTGTGGATATTGGTAAGGTAAAATTTTCAGAAGATGATTCTTATCTTGCTGTTGAAATTTATGCTAGAAAACGGAAAAAAGGTTATCTGGATGTAGGCGTATCGATTGCAACTCCGCTGGATAGCCCATATTATTTTTAAGGAAAAAATATGACAGATTTGAAGTATAAAAGAAATTTTTGTATTGTTGCTCACATTGACCACGGAAAATCAACTTTGGCTGACAGATTAATTCAGAAAGCAAAGATAATTGATGACCGCCAGATGAAAAATCAGATTCTGGATAATATGGATATTGAACGGGAGCGTGGAATTACTATAAAAAGTCAGGCTGTAACGATTCCCTATCATGCAAAGGATGGAAATGATTATGAGCTGAACTTTGTTGATACTCCAGGACATGTGGATTTTTCATACGAAGTTTCCAGAGCGATTGCTTCTTGTGAAGGTGCTCTGCTTCTGGTTGATGCAAGCCAAGGCGTTGAATCTCAAACAATGAGCAATATGTACATGGCTTTGGAGCATGACCTTGAAATTGTGCCTGTTATTAATAAAATTGATTTGCCTTCTGCTGATATTCCGTCTGTAAAACATCAGATTGACCATGATTTGGGACTTGATTCCTCTGATGCACAGCTGGTTTCTGCAAAAACTGGTGAAGGCATTGATAATCTTTTTGAGGCTATTGTTAAAAAGTTTCCGCCACCATCGGGTTCTGTGGATGCTCCTGCAAGGGCTTTGATTTTTGACTGCCATTATGATGACTACCGGGGAGTTATTGTACATATTCGTGTGATGGAAGGCCGTATAAAAACCGGTGACACAATAAGGATGATGCACAATGGCGTTGACTACAAGGTTGAACAGGCTGGAATTTTCAAAATTAAATACGAAGAAACAGGTGTTCTTGAATCTGGCGATGTTGGTTATATTATTGCTGGCATAAAAACAGTAAGTGATGTGCGTGTTGGAGATACTGTTACTCTTGCAGATAATCCTGCTGCTGAACCTCTGCCAGGCTTTAAAGAGGTAAAACCTGTTGTATATTCTTCGATTTATCCTATGGATTCCAATGATTATGAAGAATTGAAATCAAGTATGGAACGCCTGAAGTTAAATGATGCAAGTCTTGTATTTGAAAAAGATAATTCAATAGCTTTGGGTAACGGTTTTAGATGTGGATTTTTGGGCTTGCTGCATCTTGAAATAATTGAAGAACGCCTTGAGCGTGATTATGATCAGGCTGTTATTTTTACAGCTCCTTCTGTACGCTATAAAATTCAGCTGTCTAACGGTGAAGAAATTTTTGTAGACAACCCATCTGAATATCCTGATGATGGCCGTGTAAGAAGTGCTGAAGAACCGTATATTAAGGCTTCGATTATAACACCAACTGAATATATTGGTTCCATCATTGCGCTTTGTACGGAAAAGCGTGGAATGCAGTCGAATATGACCTATCTTGACGAAAAACGTGTAGAACTTATTTATGAAATGCCGCTTGCAGAGGTTCTTTTCGATTTTTATGACAGGCTGAAAAGTTATAGCCGCGGTTATGCTTCATTTGATTATGAAGTCATTGGATACAGACCTACGACGCTTGTAAAAATTGACATTCTGATAAACGGTAAGCCGGTTGATGCGCTTGCACAGCTGACTTTCAAGGATAATGCTTCTGCGCATGCACATAAAGTCTGTTCTCGCTTAAAGGATGAAATTTCCAGGCAGCAGTTTAAGATTGCAATTCAAGGTGCAATCGGAAGTCAGATTATTGCCCGGGAAACTGTAAATCCTGTACGGAAAGATGTTCTTGCAAAATGTTATGGCGGTGATATTACAAGAAAGCGGAAACTTCTTGAAAAACAGAAGGAAGGTAAAAAGCGCATGAAAATGGTTGGAAATGTTGAACTGCCACAGTCTGCATTTCTTGCAGTCCTTCGTGAAAAAGAAGAATAGCAGATTACTGGATTTGTTGGAAAATTTTGCTGATTTTTGTGCAGCCTGAAGCAGATGCTGAAAATGCTGAAAATCAGCTTTCTAATATTTTTTTTGCCAGTGAAAAGGTTTTTATAAAGAAATTCAATTCGCTTCGGACTCTTTTTAAAAAGCTGATTTCAAGATTTGCCCGGAACCCGTCTGGAAAGTGCAGGTAAAGGTAGTTTCTGTCTTTTAGAATTTCAAGAATTTTTTGTTTTTGATTAAAGTCATTTTCTTGGGAAAGCTTTTTTGTATTGCCAGAAAGAATGTCCTTTAATTCGTTTAGATTGAAAAGTTCTTCTTCAATAAACTTGAATGTCTGGGTTTTTAACGATTGATATTCATGGGTTTCAGAAATTTCAGGTGTTGTCAGGCTGAATGTGCTGAGTTTTTGAACGAATTCATTTTCTGAAAGTAACGGAAGATTTAATTTGATTCCGCGCTGGCCTATGTCAAAAAGATTCCTGCAGTTTTCAAACCAGAGCGGAAAGTTCTGTGCATAGTTAAGCAGAACAGGCGTTGTTATGATTTTTATGTTGTTTTTGCCGATGAGTGCCGAGTTTGAGGGAGCAAAGGCTGCTGCATAATTTCCTGATGGTGAAAGCCTGCTGGAAGCTGTCAGTTGTGCCTTGTGGCTTGCTGAACCGTTTGAATGTGTTTTTCCGGCAGAAAATGAAAAATCCATACCTGAAACAAAAACAGGAATATCTTCATTTGTGCGCAGATTCAATGCAATGTATACGGCGGAAAGTCCTACGGAACCCATAGGCGGAAAAACCTGTGGTAAAATTCCAAGCTTTTTAAGCCTGCACAAAAAATTATTTGTGTCATATTCAGATGTAAAATAGCAGACTTTTCCAGGAGCAATGTCGGCTACATGGAATCTGGATGTTGTGTCGGCAAAAAACAGAAATGGTTTTTCAGTATGTGATGCTGTTCCTATGTAGGATTTTTCTATTGCAAGCTGAGATTCTACGCCTGCAACTGCATCTGGAAAAATTCCGTTTGCAGTAAGAACTGGAAGCGTTGCATCGGCTGCAAGAATATAGCATTTTTTTCTTAGATTTTTGTCAGCAAGTAGATTGACTGTTCGTTCAAGACTTTCCCCTGTTCCTAAAACAAGAACAGGCTTTGATATGCTTTTTTTCAGTTTTTCAAAACGAATTGATTTTGATGTTTGAGAGCGTGCAATGTTTTGAATCAGGTTGCTGGAATACAGTCTTCCGAATTTTACAAGGGTCAGCCGGTTTTTCCAGAACTGTGCGGTTACCGTCTGGCATAAACTGAAAATCTTTGTGTAAAATTCCTGATTAAACTGAACTCCTGCAGAAAAATCCAGTCGAATTACGCGCTTTACAAACTCTTTTTTTATTTGCGGAAATTTCTTTTCGATGTCTTGTGCAAGGTTTTGCGGAAACTGCAAAGCTTCCTCAGGTGATAGAAAAATCAGTCTGGAATTGCTGAGATTTTGACAACCAGATAATTCTTCCTTAGAAAAGTTGTGGAGAGCAGGGTCTGCTTCGCAGGCAACCAGAAGGCAGTTTTCCGGCAACTTTGCAATCAGTTCTGTAAAACCATACCAGAGACCTGGCGAAAAGCAGAGAATCAGTGTTCCTTCACGAATTTCCAGTGAGGCAATAGTCTGCAGAATGGCTTTCTGTGGATTATATTTAGAGTATAGGTAACGGTTTTTATATAAAATGGAAAAGCCCCGTTCGGTAGAAACCTTACAGGGCTTTTCTAAAGGAACTGTTTCCACAAAAACTTCCGTTATTTGTTGGACATGAAATTGCTGAAGTAAACTGACATTACGTTGTTTTTAAGTTTAGGACTGCCAAATAATGCAGAACTTGCAGCTTCCTGATCAAAATCCTTTATTTCAGCAGGGAAAGTCTGAAGAGCAGTAGCTTCGTCCGTTCCCCCTGTTTTTTCTTCGTTGAGCTGAAGAACTACTACATTTTTTCCAAGAATAACAGGTTCTGAAAGTTCATTCTGTTTGAGAGAGAATGCTGTTTTAAGGAAGTTTTCATCTGTTGCAGCTGAGGATAACTCTGGAATTTCGTCTACAGGAAATGTTCCTAAAACTGCAAGATTTCCGTAGTTCAGTGAGATTTCAGGAATGTCAATTTTTTCAACTTTGAAATCTTTGCAAGCGTTCTCAAAACTCTTCTGAAGGGCTGCTGCGGAAAAGTCTTTTGCAATAGCAGTGAAATAGTCTTCTATAAGTCCTCTTTCGTATGTGTTGATGTATGAGGCAACAGTAGATTTTACAGTTTCATCTGCAAAATCTGGAGAAACTGCATCGGAGTCTGCCTTAAAGATTGAGTAACCTGTGCTTGTCTTTACAATCTGGCTTGTTTCGCCGGATTTCAGATTGCATACAGCCTTGAACGAATCTTCATCAGCAATGAGGTTTTTAATCTGATAGTTGTATGCATTGTTGATTTTGCCTTGTGCGTCAGTGTAGTTCTTTATTGAATATTCTGTAACTGCATCTGTAAAGACAATTTCGTTTTTGTTAAGTCTGTCAAGAACTGTTTTTGCAGTAGATTCATCGTTTACGGTAATTACAGAAAAGTCATATTTTACAAAGAGGTCACTGTGTTCTTTTCCGTATGCCAGAACTTTTTCCTGCGGATAGTTGTCAGTTGAAAAAGCTACTGCTTTGAATGTGCGGACTGTGCTTCCCATTTTCTGAATGAAAGGGATTTCTTTTGAAGATGATTTCAGTCCGTAAAGTGCATCTTTACCAACGGTTTCAGCAGAACCGAACATGTCATCAAAATAGCGCTGAGTTGTAAGATTTGATTTAATCTGCCTGTTGAGCTCACGCTTTTCGTCATCGCTGACCTGTTTGAACAGCCTTGCAGAGTATTTTCCGGTTTCATCATAAAAATATGGCAGCATTGCACGGTTAACTGCAGATGGAACAGGTTTCCAGCCGGTTTCTTCAACTGCTTCTTCATAAGCCATTTTCATGGCAGTTGTGTTGAAAGCATAGTTGAAAATATAAAAATATGAACTGTCCGTAATTTCCTGACCCTGCATTTTGAGCATTTCTGCATAGCTGGTTACTGCATTGGAAAAATCTGTTCCCTGTTCGTAGAGAATGGGTTTTCCGTTCCATGAGCCGAATGGAGGAAGCTTGTTCTGCTTTGCACCGCCAACCATAGCTGGAAGTACAACAAAAATGAAAGCAGCAAAAAGGAGTACGATTACTGAGCCAACCGTATAAAATTGTTTTTTCATAAAAAAATCCTTATGTACAAATAGACATTTTGAAAGTTCTGTAATTTTAACATACAGGACTTTTTTTGTGAAGTACAAATTCCGCAGGTAAAGCAAACTTTTGGGACAGCCCCGTGAATCTTGGGTGCAGGACAGAAGAACTTTCAGATTGAACCGCCTGCGTGCTGGAGCAGTGCGAAGCAGCCACTGGAACGTAGCGCAGCGAAGTGAAGCGGCCGAGGGTAACCGAGCTGCGTAAGTACGCTCTGCAGAGCAGTCGCGACAATATTTTGTTGACACTTGGGGGTAACTTTTATACGATTGGAGCATGAAATTGAAATTTAATCCTCTGCTGGCTGGTGCGGCAGGTGTTTTTACAGTTCTGTATGTTTTTGTGGCTGTTTTGCCGTTGCCTCGTGAAATTCAGTTTGAGCCTGAATGGACGATTGATGCTTCTCAAACGCCTGAATTTTCAGAAAGTGAAAATTGTATTCCTTTTAAAACAGGTCAGCTTGCGGGATATTTTTCTGAAAATGGAAAAATTTTGAATGCCAGGTCTTTTGCGGTAAAGGCTGCTGTTTCTGAATTTTATTTTGCCCCTTATGGTCTTAGTGATGATTCTGTTGAAATTTTTTCACCGGATGGAAGTTTTGTCTGTCGTATAGATTCCAGCGGTTTTCCATTTATTGATGAGAATAGAATTTTTATGTTTTTGCCAGGTGGTTCTTCTTTTGCACGGTATTCATCGCAGGGTAAAAAACTTTGGGCTTATGAAGGTTTTGTTCCTGTAACTGCTTTTTCTTCTGCGGACTGCGGAACTGTTGCAGGTTTTGCAGACGGAAAGGTTCTTTTGTTTGATGAATCTGGAAATTTGAGTCAGGAATTTGTTCCTGGTGGAAGTAAGTATTCGGTTATTCTGGGGGCAGATTTGTCGCCAGACGGTAATTATCTGGCATGCATTTCAGGGCTTGAGAAGCAGCGGATTGTTCTTGCAAAAAGGGAAAAAGAGCATATTGTGATAACTTTTTACAAGTATATGGAAAAAGATCAGACCAGACAGGCGCTTGTAAAATTCAGCAGGGACGGAGATTGGCTTTATTATGCTTTTGCCGGAGGTCTTGGAATTGTAAACTGTGTCGACGGAAGATGTACTGAGTTGAAAATGGACGGTTGGGTTTCTTCGTTGATGGAAACTGATATTCCTGGAACTTTTTTTGTGCTTACAAGGGAAAAGTCAAGGGATAAGTTTGTGAATCGTGTTTATTTTGTTGAAAACTATATGGGGCTTTCTGGCAGTTTTGATTTTACTTCCCGTTCTGCATTTATCTATGCAAAGGGTAGTGATTTGTTTGTCGGCAGGGATTCAAGGATTTCTAAAATTAAACTTAGGATGAACTAGATTTTTTTTTGCTGTTTTTGGGGGATTTTATGAAAGAAAAGCTTGTTCGCAGGAAAGTAATGAAAATTTTAGCCTTGTCTGTGGGTTTGGGAGTTGCAGCGGCATTTTCTGCATTTTGTTTTGACTGGCCGCAGGATGCTGTAAGTTCAGATTCTTTTTATTCATATTTCGGGCAGCTTAGGGGAGGAAAAATCAGTTCTTCGCTTATTTTTTCGGACTGTTCGCCGGTAAAGGCTGCAGATGACGGAATGATTCTGGCTGTAATAGCTGAACATGATGAAGATATGGGGTGGTTTGAGTCTACATTAGGAAATGCCGTGATAATGGAACATTCTGACAGCGTGATGTCTGTTTATGCAAATCTTGATGGCGAAAATATGCAGGATTCTGTCTATGATTTTTCTGAAGTAAAAAAAGGCACGGTTTTTGCGCTTAGTGGAAATTCTGGATGGCAGCAGGGAACTTCATGTCTTGAATTTCAGGTAATTGACCTGCTTCAGAAATCTGCGGTAAATCCACGGCTTGTAATGCCTCATGAAGGCCGGGAACAGCCTTTGGAAGTTGGAAAAATAAGTGCTGTTTCTAAAAATGGAACTGTGTATCCTGTCTGGAATCAGATGGTTTTGCCATCTGGCCAGTATTATTTTTACAGAACCCGGCAGAAATCGGCAGTTCCGTATAAAACCAGTTTTTTTGTAAATGGTGCGCTTGTTGAGCGTATAATTTATGATCGCCTTAAACAGCATGAAATGAAGCTTTGTGTAGCTGGAAATAGTTTTTATTCTTCTGAGCAGGTTTATCCTTCTGCTGATATGCAGCTTCTGTCAAAAGTTATGCTTTCTAGCGGAAAAAACATAATTACGGTTTCTTTGAATGATATTCTTGGCGCTGAAAAAACTTCTGAATTTGTTATATATGTAAAATAGCAAGTAAAGCGGCAGGTTGTAAAAAAATCTTTTTGAGAATGTTCTAGGGAAGTGCTGATTAACACGTGAATCGATTACTCAGCACTTTCCGTCAAATTTTCCGTAAGTCATTGATTTACGGAAAATTAGCTGTATTCAGTTTTTTCTTGGGAATCGTCGGAAAACAGTTGAAAATGTTCAGCCGGTGATTCCTTTTTTTGTTTTATGCGCAGAAACGGGCCGGCATAATGAGCGTTCAGGCAGCTATTTCCGGCTTGGTATTGCTTTTGAAATAAAGCCGCCTCCTGCAATTACTCCGTCTTTATAGATGACAACGGACTGACCTGGGGCTACAGCTCTCTGTGGCTGTGAAAATGTGATTTTGTATGGAGTACCAGTAAAAATTTCATCCATCTGGCATGCGTATGGCTGGATTACAGCATTTACAGGCTTTGAAGCAAGGCGGATTTTTACAAGGGCTTCGAACGGTTCCTGCGGTGCAACGTCTGCCGGCCAGACAAAATCGTCGGCAATCAAGGCATCGCTGTCAAGGTCATTGTTGTCGGCCAGAATTACAAGGTTCTTTTTTGCGTCGATTGAGTGGACATAAAGCGGACGGTTTGCAGAAACTCCAAGCCCTCGCCTCTGACCGATTGTATAATGTTCAATGCCTCTGTGGCGGCCGAGTACGTGTCCGTCAAGATCGATTATGTCGCCTGGAACGGAAGGTTTGTCAGAAAATATCAGATCAAAGTATTCTTCAGGGATGAAGTCCTGGCTTTCTTTTCTTTCTGCGGCCAGAAGATTTTTTTTGCGTGCAAGTTCAAAAACTTCTTTCTTTGTCATTCCAAAAAGCGGAAAACGAACTTTTTCCAAAACTTCAGATGGAATTCTGTAAAGAAAATATGCCTGGTCTTTTGTTGTGTCTGTTGCTGAACAAATCATTGCAGGACGTTTGTCTGTTCCCCAGAGTCCCTGCTCCGGGCGTACAATTCTTGCATAATGGCCTGTACAGAAATAGTCGTATTTTATGTTGATTTTTGAAATGCCTTCCAGAAGTGCTCCGAATTTTATGAAGCGGTTGCAGCGGATGCATGGGTTTGGTGTGCGGCCGCTGCGGTATTCGCTTTTGAAATAGTCCAAAACTTCTTTCTGGTAGGCATCTTTTACATCGATTACGTGATATTCTATGTCATTTTCCTGACAGAATTTTCTACATTCTTCAATGTCTTCAACTTCGTCGGGACCGTAGCAGGAGCTGTGCAGTTCTTTTCCGGCTGCAAGTTCCGGCAGGTCTCCTTTCCAAAGTGCCATGGTAACGCCTATTACGTTACATCCTCTTTCTTTTAAAAGCAGGGCTGAAAGTGTTGAGTCAACTCCGCCTGATAAACCTATTACAACTGTGTCGCCTTTTTTTGGCATGTCTAAAACTGTATAATTCACACTCAGAATATAAAGGAAAAATCTTTCTGTGAAAAGCCTGTCTTTTAAGTAGGTTTATAAATTTTTTATGGGTGGCAGAAAAAAGGATACTGCAGGCAGATGCACCCAGCCCGGACTGGAGTGTCTTTAGTCCGAAGCGTCAGCTGAGGATGAGCTGCGCAAGACAGCGAAACGCGCAAGGCCGGTTGCCCCAGCAGTGCGCTGAATGTGGTGAGAAAATAAAAAAATCGTTATTTTGATAAAAAACGTAATACTTGACAAGAAACCGTAAACATTGCAAATTATTCATGAAAAAGATTTGATGTTCTGCGTTGTAAAAACTCATGAAATCTGAGGTAATGCCTTTTGTGAACGGCTTTTTCGTTTGCGTTCGGGCATGTTTCTTGCAAAAAGAAGATAAGTGGCACTTTAAAAGACTGTAGTTTTTGGAAAGTTGTCGGAATTTAAAATTTTTACTGAAAAATCAGGAGCTTTTTATGGAAGATGATATCCTTACCATCGAAGAAGTTGCAAAATATCTGCGCGTTTCTGAAAGGACTGTTTATGATTGGGCTCAGAAAGGCGAGATTCCTGCCGGAAAAATAGGAACGGTATGGCGTTTTAAAAAATCTGAAATTGAAGGCTGGGTAAATGCTCATCTTTCTTCCAGCTCAAAATTTACATCTGCAAATTTTGCTGTACAGGTAAAGAATATTCTTTCTCCTGACCGCATTGTGTTTTTAAATCATTCGACAAAGCGAGACAGTCTTGTTGAACTTGCAAATTCTTTGTGTACTGCTCCTCAGGTAAAGAATTCTGAGGAACTTGTTTCTGAAATATTGAAGCGTGAAGAGTTGATGTCTACTGCAATTGGCAGGGGAATTGCGATTCCTCATGTAAGGCTTTCGTCTGTTACGGATTTGGTTATGGCTATAGGAATTTGTAAAAATCCGATTGATGATTTCCAGCCGCTTGATGATGTTCCTGTACGCCTGTTGTTTATGATTGCTGCTGCCTATAATCAGCATTCATATTATTTGCAGACTCTGTCGTTTTTCAGTTCAAAATTGAAAAGTCAGGAACTGCGCGATTCTTTGGTTGCTGCCAAAACTGCAGATGAAGTTTACGGGCTTTTAAACGCATAGCCTGATTTTTTTTCTGTTGTTGCAGAATTTTTGCTTTGCCGATGTTTTGTCAGGCATTCTGCAAAGCTGTAATTTATGGCAGTTCAATGTAAGTCCACTTGCTTGAGTCTGCCATGTCCTGATTGATTAAGCCAAGATTGAGGTTCTTTGCGGTTGTTTCTCCTAGAAGGAAGTCCGTTGAGTTTCCTTTCAGTCTGGCTCCCGAACCTTCTATGTCAAATCCTGCAATTGCATGGCTGTATTCTGTTGACAGAAAGAATGCGGAGTTTATGCCTGCCTGTTTTGCAAGTATGCACAGTAGCATTGATCTGCTGTCACAGTCGCTGCCTTTTGAAGTAATTGCAGAAATTAAATCTGTAAAATCTGTGGAAGACGGAGTTCTTTCATATTCAAAATTTTGAACCCAGTTTAAAAGCATCTGAATGTATTCGTGTTCAGGATTTTCTGCATTTTTTTTGATTGCTTCTGGAAAAAGCTGCCTGTACAAATCTTTTGCAACCTGATTAAGCCTTGAATAGCTGTCTTTGTAAATCATCCGATAGTACCGGCAAAAAGCCTGTTTTCCAAGGGGATGGGTTGCGTAGTTTAAAAGCAGGTTGTATTCCCTGTTTACCACAAAGTTTGCAGCTTCGCCAGCTTCTGCGTCGACCTCGGTTGTTATGTTTTTTCCGCCGGTTGTCAGTTGAATTTTTTTTCTGTATGTTTCCGGGTAGGCAAGGGTTGTGATTATTCCTGGCTGCATGAAACTTTTTCTGTCTGGCATAAAAGAGTCGATTGTTGAGGTTACTGCTGAATTGAGTGCATTCCAGTATTCCTGTGGGGTATAGCAAAGCAGAACTGCCGTAGAGTTATTTTTTGCAAGTGGAATGGCAGCTGCATACCCTGTGTTTTTTATGTTTCCAAGTGAGAATGAAAGGCTGGCGACGGCACAATTTTTTTCATTCCAGATAACAGATGCTGTTTCTGCCGGGGATTTTATCTGGGTAAGGACTTTTTTTAGGATTGATTCTGTTGTTTTTTTTGAATTTTCTTCATTTTTTTCAATGGAAGAAAATGACTCATAAATTTTTACTGCAAATGAAAGTGGCAGAAAATCATGGGTAAAGAAGATTGAAGTTTCGTCTTCCTCTAATTCTGTAAGTGTGTAGGCTTCCGGCAAATCCATGGAGTAGCCGTATTTTTCAGAATAAAAAATGTCAGCGTTGATTTTTTGAAACGAGATTAAAACTGACAGGAGAATAAGAAAGCGCAGATTAAGAGCGAAAGTTTTTCTGCTGAATGATTTTTTTTGCCGAAGCTGGAGATGTTTTGCAGAGTTTAAACCAAGATTTTTTATGCTGTCTTTCATTTAAGGCTCCTGTTACCATTTTTTTTTTGCGGATGCATTGGATTGAACCTGGTGTACAGGAATCCAAATGCTGTAAACCTTGAA
>JAEDIW010000135.1 GCA_016296655.1 Treponema sp.
AGATGCTTTTGCTTTGTCTTCAGGAATGGCAGCTATTAGTTTACTTTTTGAAATCTTCAAACCTGGAGATCATCTTATAATTGATTCAGATCTTTATGGTGGGGCAATCCGCCTTTTTGATCATGTTACTTCAAAAAATGGAGTTGAGTTTACAAGGGCAAACTGCAGTTGTGATGATGTTGAGTCTCTAATAAAGTCAAACACAAAAGCGGTCTATATTGAAACTCCAACAAATCCTATGATGAATGTTACAGATATTAAAGCTCTGGCAGAAATTGCAAAACGTCATGGAATTCTTTTGATTGTAGACAATACATTTCTTTCACCATATTTTCAGAATCCTCTTTTGCTTGGTGCTGATGTTGTGATTCATAGCGGAACAAAATATCTTGCAGGTCATAATGATACTCTGGCAGGTTTTATTGTTACTAATAAATTAGAGATTCAGGAAAAACTCAGATTTTTAATTAAAACCACAGGAGCTGGTCTTGCTCCTTTTGATTGCTGGCTTGTTTTAAGAGGAATTAAAAC
Source organism: Treponema sp. (assembly GCA_016296655.1). GTDB lineage: Bacteria > Spirochaetota > Spirochaetia > Treponematales > Treponemataceae > Treponema_D. The sequence goes on from JAEDIW010000135.1 coordinate 532, forward strand.
TCTGGCTTTAAGAACGGAAGCGGCTCAGAAAAATGCATTTAAGATTGTGGAGTGGCTTAAAAATCAGAAGGCTGTTACAAAGGTTATTTATCCCGGGCTTAAAGAACATCCTGGTTATGAAATTATGAAAAAGCAGTCCAGAGGTTTTGGTGCAATGGTAACTTTTAATGTTACTGATGAAGCTAAAGCTAAAAAAATACTTGGTTCTGTTAAATTGATTCAATATGCTGAAAGTCTTGGGGGGGTAGAAACTTTAATTACTTATCCTACAACTCAAACTCATGCAGATGTTCCTGAAGAACTCCGCTTAAAAAATGGAATTACTCCTGCAACTTTGAGACTTTCTGTTGGCATTGAAAATGCTGATGACTTAATTGAAGATTTAAAACAGGCGTTTAAGAGTTAGCGATTGGAACACCTTTAGTCCCGGAGCAAAGCGCAGGGATGAGCCGCGTAAGACGGCGAAGTGTGAAAAGCGCGACCTGAACGAAGTGAAGGGAACTCCCGGAAAATCAGGAGGAAAAAATGAAATTTGATTTTGATACTGTTGTAAATAGAAAAAATACAAATGCAATAAAATATGACCTGGCAAAGAAAAGAGGAAAACCAGAAGATGCAGTAAGTTTATGGGTTGCTGATATGGATTTTCCTACAGCTCCTTGTATTCAGAAAGCGGTGGCAGAAAAAGCAGCTCACGGAATCTGGGGCTATAGTCGTCCGGATTACAGATATTATGATGCTTTAAAAAAATGGTATAAAGAGCGCCATAATTTTGAAGTTCAGAATGAATGGGTTGTGAATACTCCAGGAGTTTGCTTTGCTTTGGCTGCCGCTATTAAGGCTTTTACAAAAAAAGGCGAAAGCGTATTGATTCAAAAACCGGTATATTATCCGTTTTTTAATATTATAAATTCTTTGCAACGAAAAGTTGTAAACAGTTCCCTTATTTTGAAAAATAATCATTATGAAATTGATTTTGATGATTTTGAGAGAAAGATTGTGCAGGAAAATGTGAAAATGTTTATTTTATGTTCTCCTCACAATCCAGGCGGACGAGTATGGACAAAACAGGAATTACAAAAAATCTCTGAAATATGTCTTGCACATAATGTTCTTGTTGTGAGTGATGAAATTCATTCTGACATTACTTTTGGAAGTAATGTTCATACCGTGTATGGATCTTTATCTGAACAGGCTTTAAAGAGTTCAATTATTTGTACTGCCCCAAGCAAAAGCTTTAACCTGGCAGGGTTGCAGTTTTCAAATATTTTCATAGCAGATGAAAAGCTGAGAAAAGCATTTTCCGAAGAACTGGATAAGACTGGTTATGATGAACCTTCTGTTTTTGGAATTGTTGCAGCTACTGCGGCTTATTCGGAAGGGGCTGACTGGTTTGATTCTGTAAAATCTTATATTTGGGAAAACATTCTGTTTGCGAAGAATTATATAGAAGAAAATGCACCACAAATAAAAGTTCTGGTCCCGGAAGGAACTTATCTTTTGTGGCTGGATTTTTCAAAGACCGGACTTTCAGATTCTGAAATAAATGACAGAGTCCTGAATAAAGCAAAAGTCTGGCTTGATAGCGGAGGTATGTTTGGAAAGGAAGGGGAGAAGTTTCAGAGAATTAATTGTGCAACTCCACGGATTATTCTTGAAGATGCACTTAAAAGAATCTGCAGTCAGTTTTGATGTGTAAAACTCCCTTAGATTTCAGGGGGCAAATATAAAGTGGATCACCCTTTTAACGTTGACCATATTATCCCCTCTACATTTAGGCGGGACAAATGCAATGACTAATTTGCAAATTCTTTGTCAAAGTTGCAATCAAAAAATAAAGCAACAATATCTATGCTCACAGTGAAATATTTTGAAGAAGCTTTGATTCGAGAAATCAAAAGGATGTGCCAAAAATAATATGGCATTAATAATTGTTTGCATAGTATTTTTCCTATTCGCAATTCTTTTGCTTAAAAAAAAGTGTTTCAATATTCTCTTGTATTAGCTTTGTAATAGGAGAGAATTGTCGGTTACCTTAGCAATTCTTCTGCTAATGATTCAAGCTGAGTAACAACTTCCTGGGTAACTGCAATTTTTATTGTAACTTTATTGTCCAGAATTTT
>JAEDIW010000136.1 GCA_016296655.1 Treponema sp.
GGCGGTCTATCTATTGTTTTCGGTTGCTTGCTTCTTTACCGTACATGAGCATTACAAGCGGGCTTGCAGCAGCAGGAGCAGTTGTCGGAGGAGGAATGGCTGCTGGGGTTGCTGTGTTAGCAGCCCCTGTTGCCATACTCGGAGGTGCTGCAATCGGAATAACAGCTCATGTAAAGAATAAAAAACTTGCAGAGGAAAAGCATTCTTTATATACAAAGGCTGTTGAAAAGCAAAATGCCATTCTTGAGCTTCTAAAAAATAAAGTGGGTCAAAGCGAAGAAAGAATAGAATATCTGACTTCGCTTAATACATTATTGCAGGCTGCAATAAAAGACTTGAAGCACGATTTAGCATAGTCTATGGGGAAATATACTTATACAGACGAAGAAAAAGATTTTAATAAAGTTCTTAAAATGAACCAAAATGAATCTTTTTCTTTGGAAAAACGATGCTCTTCTCAGATTAACAGACTTGATGAATCCATAAATTCCAGCGAAGTTCTTTTAAGGTCGCTTGGGTATAATCTTCCGAACAAAACTGTTTCTAAAAAAGAAAAGACTCTTTCAGCAGAAATACAAGAGATAAAACCTTATAAGGATTTGGTCAGAAAAGCTAATGTTGAAATTCAGAATGACATCGAACTAGAAGATTTGCTTTCTGAGAAAGAATTCCAAGATGCATACAAACGGCTTGATGCGATTCATGAGGAATTTTCACATAAAACTAGCATTGTGAATAAAACTGACTTGATGTTCTTAGGGATTGCAACTGCTTTGCAAATTACAAAATCTTTGTTGTTTGGTCAGATTGCTAAAAAATTCGATTATGGAAATAGTTTCAATCCTGATGACAGACTTGCTCATAATGATAAATCCATAGAAAAAGAACATCGTAGTGCAAATGATGAGTTTAAAGAGAATCACGAAAAGCACGGACATGGCTATTGGATGAACATTCTTTATCAGACCCTACCATATGATATTACAAAAGGCTCTCCTGCTATTAATAGAAATATGGAAGGCGGTTACCATAGGATTCATACATTAGGACATGACCCTATTCTTGGATGTATTTTTGGAACAGCAAATATTCTGACTGATACGATAACATTTGAAGATTTCAAATCGAATCGTGTTATCAGAAAACCTAAGATGATGATTACCCCTGAATCAGTTTCTTTTACAAAACTATTTAGCGAAAGTTTTGAAATGTGCAAGGCCGATTCCTTAAATCTACCTGCAGTAATTTTTGCAGAAGGATGCCACCTAAAATCTGATGAGTTTACAAAACTTGGTCTTCCAGTACCGATTTTAGAAGCAATAAATCCTGACTTTGCAAGTAAATTATACAAATCAAATTATGATGCACTTTGTTTTTCAAGAGATTTGAAAATTGTTGGGGCTTCTGCTGGAATTTCTATTTTCATCGATTTGATAATTGGATTAGTACACGGTTTATTCAATAAGGAAAAGATTAATAAAGATTTGTATGAAGTTCGTACCAGAAAAATCCTTTTGATTTCAAACTCTATAGCATCCACGAGTAACATAATTCAAACGGTGATTACAAACAATCCTAAAAACTTAGACCTTGGAGGATTATTGGTTACACTTTCGCATTTATTCATGGATTTAAGATTTATTTCCCGAATAAAGGAAGAGTTTATAAGGCAGGAATTAAATAAAGATTTGATTAAGGAATTGGAACGTTTGGATTCTATTTAAAATTGGTAAAAGTCAGCAAAATAAAGTATACTGTTTTTTTATAGAAGACATGGCAAAATTAACAAAAGTATGTTATTATGCAGTAAAATACATACTTTTGGAGGTGTTGTTATGACAAATACTGCTCTTGTTCAGGTAAAAGTAGATACAGAGACAAAAACAGATGTTACAAGTATTTACGAATCACTCGGTTTGGATTTGCCTACTGCTGTCAGAATCTTTTTCAAAAAAAGTATAGCCGTAGGAGGCTTACCCTTTGAATTGAGAAATGATACTCTCTCCGAAAGATGGAGCATTTACAAAGAGGCCAGAAATTCAATCCAAAAAAACAATGTTCCTGAAATGTCTCTTGATGAAATCAATGCTGAAATCGCCGCAGCAAGGGCTAGTAAATAATGGCAAGAAAATATGTCGTTATTGATACAAATGTTCTTGTATCAGCTTTGATAACCAGAAATGAAAACTCCCCAACAGTTCAGATTTTGCATTTCCTTGCAAAAGGAAATATTGTCCCTGTTTACTCTGATGAAATCGTAAAAGAGTACAATGAAGTGCTCAGAAGGGACAAATTTAAGCTTCCAGAAATTATAATTATAAATCTTTTGAAAGATATTATGGACAATGGACTAAAAGTTACAGAATTGACAGAAGTAAACGAAGTAATGCCTGACCCAAAAGATGTAGTTTTTTATGCGGTAACATTATCTGCTCAAGACAAAGATGCTTTTCTTGTAACTGGGAATGGTAAGCATTTCCCTGAAAAGCCGTTTGTAGTAACACCATTGGAATTGGTTCAAATTTTGAAAGACGAAATCGCCTAACAAGAAGTTCAAAGCCGACACGCGGTCAAGCCGCGTGCGGTTTAACTCATTGTTATGGCGACAGGCCACTGGCCTGCTTTATTAGAAAAAAAGAAGTTTGCT
>JAEDIW010000137.1 GCA_016296655.1 Treponema sp.
ATAAAAACTTACGCTTATGCATAAATATGCCATAACAAGAAGTTCAAAGCCGACAAACCGATCAAGCCGGTTTGCGGTTCAAGCAATTGTTAGGTTGATGGCGCACTGCGCCACTTGCTGTTAGTAAGGTAAATCTTCCGGCAGATTTTCTCTAGAAATCCATTCGTTGAATGGCAAGAATAAAATCTAAGGAGGATTGATTATGGCTAATGAAGATAATCATGTAGCAGAAAAAGTTGGAGCAGGTGTCGGCGCTGCGGCAGGAGCCGCTATTGCAGGAGCGGGGGCTGCTGTTACAGCTGCAGGAACTGCGGCCGGCGTAACAGGCGCAGCCGCGGTTACAACAGGTCTAGCTACAATCGGAGGAAGTTTACTTGGCTGTATTGCAATGGTTGCTGCGGCACCTGTGGCTGCTGCTGTTGGATTGGGTGCGGCTGGATATGGAATTGCTAAATCCGTAAAGAACAAGAAAAAATTAGAAGAAGAAAATCGACGGTTGCGAGAAGAACTTGCAAAAAAGAATGGTTAACCTTTTCTAATAACGTAATGGCGGGTCAAGCCCGCCTTTTCTATAGACATAAAACAAGAAGATGTGGTAAAATAATCCCACAAGGAGACACTTATGCCTAGAATCGTTCCAATCAGAGATTTAAAAAATACCACTGCCATTTCAACTCTATGCCATGAAGATGATGAACCTATTTTTGTTACAAAAAACGGATATGGTGACATGGTTTTAATGAGCATGGAAACTTACGAAAAAAATCTTTTTCTTGCAAATGTATATGGAAAACTTGAAGAAGCTAAGCAGGATATGAAAAATGGAAAATATTCATCTGTAGAAGATGCTGTTTCAAGAATAAGGAAAACTCATGGCATATAATGTCCGAATTATGGAAAAGGCTGAGCAGGATTTATCTGAAATTGTAACTTACTTTACGGATAAACTTTGTAATCAAAAAGCTGCCGAAAGTTTACTTGAAGAATTTATCGAAGAAAAAAATAATATTTCTGATAATCCTTATATGTATCCGTTAAGTAACGATTTAGTATTGCAATCAGAAGGATATCACAGGTTTCTTTTCAAGAAAAATTATATTGCTCTATACTTAATCGATGATAATGGGGCTGTTTTTTTAGAAAAACAGTCTTTCTTGTGAGAAAAAAATAAAGTTCCCGTTCAAAATAAAAAGCAAAGCCTGAATCGCAATTCAAAAAAAGATTCCAGGAAAAGCGTCCTGAATCAAACACATATAGTCGGTCACGGCAAACCTGAAAAAACAGATTTCCGGCACGAAGACATTTTTGGAAAAAAGGACGCGAGTGACGCAGCGTCCGCCAAAAATGCCGAACGCCCCTGCGTGAAGGTGAACCGGTACCCGTGCCAAGCCTTTTATAGAAGTTGAACATTTGCAATCCTGTGTAAAATGTTCATAAACTTCTTTTCTGTAATATGTTTCTTTATCTATTAGGGCGAATATCGAGTTTTCAAATTCAATAAATCATTATGGTAAAAATAACTGCACTTTCGCCGAAAACCTGCCAAAAATATTGCGAGTGCAACAAGTTGCAAGCAATTTTTTGTCAGAACGTCGGCTACGTTCCGTTTATTTTTACCACTCTTGTATAAATTATAAAAACTCGAAATTGGACCTATCTATTACTTTATAATTCATTTTATTTCCCTTCACAGTTAAATTAGAATTTTATTTAGACCGTATAATCAAAACAATCATATTTTCTTAACTATTTTTATATAATCCCATAAGATTAGCTTCTGCCAATATATGTCCACTCATAGCAGCAATGAGCTTATTCTTCTTAGAATTGATGTCGAGTGCAAGTTTTGTATCCAAAGCATACACATAAAAAACATATCTATGTGCCTTCTTCATAAAAAAAGGTGGCTTTGGTCCTCGATAACACTGTTTTCCCCATGCATTTCCCTGACAGGCAGTTATTGGCTTATTAATAATACCTCCCTTAGGTAATCCTCCAGGTATTATCTCCATCTTTGGAATATTCCAAACAATCCAATGATTGTAATTTTTCTTCAAAGGTACATCCAAATCGTCAAGAATAATTGCAAAAGATACTGTACCCTCTGGAATATCTTCAATTATGAATTCAGGTGAAATATCTTCGCCATATCCAGTAAACTTCTTAGGAATCATTTCATTATTCAAAAATGATTGGCATTTTACATTCATATTTTGTTCTCTCCTGTTTTCATTTTCTTTGCATTGTATTATCAAAACAATATCGCTCTGACTATTACACTAATTATGATAGTATAGGAAATGACTTACTCTATAGTCTTCATATTCCCAAATCAAAACATCATAACACATCAACATATGTAAATATAGCGAAACTTACTTAATCATATATATTTTACTTAAATATACAAAAAAGGAATTGTGTCACACTCCCATTCCAATACCCTGTTAGGAATATATGATTTTATAATTTTGCTACTAAAATGCTATTGGATTTTGAAAAAGATTCAGTCCGGCGGATTTCTGGAATCTGCAGAGCTATAACAGGATTAATTTTGATTGTAATATTGCTTAACGTTATCCATGTTTTAATATTTCACCTGCTTTGTATCCAACTTTGATAGTGGTTTCTATCATATTG
>JAEDIW010000138.1 GCA_016296655.1 Treponema sp.
TGAACAGTATTTCGTCTGATAATTTTCTCCATTAAAAATTAAGTGTTGTATTTAAATCTTATTAGGATTTATTCTTAATTAGTATGATATACTAGAAATAATGTCTGTCAATTATTTTTTAGGACAAATGTCGAGTTTTGAATTTTTATTTTTAGGGTGGCTTTTTGCTTCGCAAAAATCAGGCTTTTCAGGGTTGCGCTATCGCTTCATTCCTTCGCTACGCTTCGGAACTGGCTTCGCCAGCCCTTACAATCCTTGCCACGGTTTGTAAATCAAATACTCGAAATTGAACCTTTTACACAAATATTTTATTCTGCAGCTGATATAAAAAACTCTTGACTTCACTATGGTACTGTATTATTTTTTTATAGAAGGTCTCCATTAACCTGCGGTTTCAATCCGTAAGGAGATGAAGATTAAAGACAGGCTGCCTGGTTTCAGGCAGCCTTAATTTTTTTAGGGGCACAAATGTTTTCGCTGAAGAATAACTTGAAGTTCATAACAATCAATCAAGATTACTTAAAGTATCTTCACAGTTTCTGCGGTGAAGTTTATTACAAGCCAACAGGTTATGAAACGAAACCATATATCGGAATTCTTGTTTAAGAAAATGATTCCTATAAAGCAAGGCTTGTATACGGAAGTTAATTTAAATCCAGCCGCTAATGACACAAGAGCTGATATAAAATATAAAGTTCTTTTAAATATTGAGTACACATTTTGTCTTAAGATTATGAACTCTATAATCCAGAAAGCAAGCAAACTTTATGGAAAACAGATAACCACGGGAAAGATTGTAAAGTTTTGCTGTGATTTTAAATTGCTTGAAAAAAAATGTGGAGAGTACAAAAGTAAATAGCAAATTGCGACAGCAATTTACCTTTCATCGGGGAGTTGGTCGCACGCATGCGTGCTTACTGAGTTTGCAAGCAAACTCGCGGGAATTATATTGGGGATTTTAAGGGGCTAGCCCCTTAGGAGAAGGGGTAGCGTAAGACCGCGAAGCGGGCTGGAGCGAGGGGGAGACTTCCCCTTCATTCAAAACAAAGGCTCACATTTTACAGCCCCCTTTCCTTAAGCCATTTTTCGATGTGGTCTGCAATTTCCCTGTTGTTTGTTTCCTGGAACATAAAGTGGCTGTTGCCCGTAATGCCGGCTCTTGGAAGATCTACCACTGTCGCGTCTCCGCCGTCGGCATTATAGTGTTCAGCAAAATAAATGGCAGTGTCGCGGACATTTTTCCAGTTGCCAGTGTTGAACAGATAGAAGTAAAGCTGTGTTTTGTAAAAGGCAAAACATCCTGCAAGAATGACAAGAACATATATTATATATAGAAGAATCTTACCAATTTTTGACTGCACTTTTCCATCCAGCTTTTTTAGTGGTGAATGAACATGTATTTTTATCTTGCCTCCTATTTTCTGATAAACGCCTTGTCTTTTTCAAGAATCACATCGTCGCTTTTGTAGCGTTCGATTTTCATGTGAAGGTCGTATTTTTCACGAAGTTACATAATCGTCTTCATCATTGGAGATTTGTGATGTTCATCAATGGCTTCCTGATTTTCCCAAGAATCGATTAAAAGAACTGTTTCGCCCTCTTCCATCGGGAAAAAATATTCGTACTTCAAGTTACCTTTTTCTTCACGGATTTTTTGAACAGTTCCAGAAGAAATCATTTCCTCAGCAAACTTTCGTGCATTTCCATTCTCGCCTGTGTAATAAAGATTTACAGTTATTGCCTTTTTTGCCTCGTTTATTTTGAAGAAAATGAAAAATCTGTGTTTTTATCAGCATTTTTCAGAAAGTCCGAAACGGATTTATCTTTAAAAGTGCCGATTAAAACTGCTTCATTTGAACCAAGTTTGTGATTTTCGTAAGCGAAGGAAATTGCGCTGTAAGTTGTGTTATAGTAAACATTTCCTTTTTCGTATTTAGAATCTGATGTTTCGTTTGAAGTTTTGAGATTTTCGTAAACATAGAACTCAAATCCGCCGTATTTCTGCATCTTCAGATTTTTGTCTTTAACGAATCTCAAAAAATCTTTTCCGCAAACAGTTTCCTTAACTACAAGCTCAAAAGTTTTTGAAACAGCTTTCATAAAAATCGTTTCAGCCGATAAAGTTAAAATCGCTGAAAATAAAAATGTTGTTGATAGAAGAAATCGTTTCATTTTATCTCTTATTCTCCCGCAGTCTGAACTATTTTTTCCATTTATTCTTCTCCATATCTGGGGCTTCCGGCACTAAAGTGCCGTCGGGTGTTCCAGGGTTCCGCTGTCGCTTCATTGCTCCGCAACGGCTTCGCCGCCCTTCCATACCTAAGCCGGGTACTCTACTTCAAAGTCTTTTCAAAAAATTTCTTCAGTTCTGATTCCCTTGTGTTTGCATAGAATCTTGCACCTCTTTTCCAGTTTGCAGATTTTGATGCATGAGCTTTTAAATCTTTTTCTGCACCGCTGATTCCACTTCCGCCGCTTGTACAGATTGCAACAACATTTTTTCCGCTCAAGTCGTTCTGTTCGACAAATGTCCATATAATTTTTGGAGCTGTGCCCCAGTAAATTGGAAAAACAAGTACCACTGTGTCATATTTTGATAAATCTACTTTTGACTTAATTGCAGGACG
>JAEDIW010000139.1 GCA_016296655.1 Treponema sp.
AAATACGCTTGTAATTCATTTTTCCTGCTCCTCTTCAATTGCTGAAAACAGCAGGTTCATCTGCTCTACTCTTTCAAGACAATCTTCCAGATCCATTTTCAAGGCATTGTTTTTGTTCAACAGCCTTTTTATTTTTTCACTTTGACTTTTCATTCCTGCAAAAAACGCTTTTTTTAAGAGAATATGCTCGTCATTCAGTGTATTTTCTGGAGTAATATTGTTTTTTGACAAAAAATCTTGAAAGTCTTTCATTTTTACCTCTTTTTTTCACTCTGCAAGCAATTTCAACGGCTTTTTATGCTCATTTTCTTCTTTTTCAATGAGTTTTCGTATAAAATCAAGCCCTTTCTGATAAACTACGGTTTTTAGACTGATTTTCACTTCACCTGTAGGCAAAACATACTTACTTTCAATAATTCTGAAATATTGCATATCACAATAACGTTGATAAGGTTGATTTGACCTATCCAAAACACTTTTTTGCCTTAAAAGTTCAAAAATCTTGTTTCTTCCCCAGCCCCGGAAATTGATAACCTTTGCACACTCTTTCATGTCAACAGTATCTTTTGAGCCTGTAACACAATCATAGAACTCTGCTTTTGGCTTTTGCTGCTCTACAATCTGTGTTAATTCTGCAATTCGCCTGTCTTGATATTCAGTTAATCTTTTTTGCAGTATCAACATTTCTACATCATTATTGATAGTCAAAGTATTAAAACCATTCTGTGCAATTTTAGAATGATTTTGTAATTCAATTTTAATTGCAGTTGCTTGTGCTTCATTAAAAACCATAGTATGACTACTTCCAACTCGTTCGACATCAATGTCGAGCGAATCAACAGCCCTTTGAATGGTTTTTACATCAACTCCAAGGGATTCTGCCAGTTCTTTTGTAGTTACTGTTTTTTCAGACTTCAAATCTGTAACCAAAGATAATTCATTCATAGACAACCGCCTAAAAAAGAAAAAAGCCTTGTACTCCAACCGTAACGGAACAACTTAAAAAGTTATTCTGTTTGACCACACGGTTAAAGCACAAGGCTTTTTAGTCTTAAAATAAGACTGGGAAAGTGGTCATATTTCCTAGTCTTATTTTTTTCTGCAACGCAGTTGCTTAACTGTACATACAAATCTTTCAAATGTCAACATAAAATTGAAAAGTTTGATGACTTGCTGTTTCGCACTGTTTATCCTTCCATTGCTCAGTGTCAGCCCCTATGCCATCCGGCTATTTGGTTGTACAAATTTATCGTTTCTTTGCTCGTTTATGATGAGCTTCAAAATAGTGTCCTTTTTAGGACGAACGATCAACGACCGCCCATATATGTAAAACATCAACGATGTTTACAAATATCGTTTCTAAAGCGTTAAAAATGTCCCGGACATATAAAAACACCTTTTCCGCAAAATACCCCCGATTTTTTCAATCCTCGTGCGTATCAGAGCATTTTTTTTCAAATAAATATCAGCCAATTTTTCCGCACACATTTCCAGGTCTTTTTGTGGAACTCCAAAATGATATTTCTGCCGGATAGTGTCAATCTTCGTATTCCCCGTAAGGTCCGATTTTAACACCGCCTTTTTCTCTGGCATTACTGGGAAGTTGCTTCAAGCTCATTCCCTCCGGCTCGTACAATAGACCGCAATTATGAGCGACCTGCATAGCCTTAATGTTTACTTCTTTTGTTTTATTTTCAACATCTTTAATCTGGATAACCTGCCCCGCAATTCCTACAAGTGCATTTGCCTTGTTGATTTCTGCTTGAAGTTTTTCTGAATCAGAACAAACTTCATCATCAAGCAACCTTTCCGCCATTTCAAAAAGGTGTTCCTGCATATCTACAAGATTTATCTTCTTTGGCATTACATACTCCTTGCGGTCTATAACCCGACCGCTGGGCTTGTCAGATAACATTAATCTATCCTTGCAGGGCTTCCGCCCTGCGTATTTGGTTTATTAAAATTGAATTACATAATGTCTTGAAACTTTATCGTTCAAATCAATAGGTTTCAAATAAAGCATATTATTGTTGTCAAGTTTACCGCAATAATCACCCACCACAACCCAGCGTGTTACAAAGTTAATAATTGCTTTTGAATAACCTTTAACACCGTTGTTTTTAAGTCCAGCTTTAATTTCCTTCTTTGTCATAATTTTATTCCTTGCTACCGTATCGCCCCAGTAGATGGGCTGTTGTTCTTTATGTCTACAACTATATAATAATGTACTGTAATAGTCAATAGATTTTTTTCATTTTTTTACATTTTTTTCAAAAATTATAATATTCTTTCGCAAGTTTCAGTATTATTTTTGCCAAACGCTCCAAAGTACACCCCCTGCTGTAAATCTATGTTCAATACTTCTGCATATAAAATAAAATGTTGAGCTTGCATTGATGTTTTTCCAACTATTCCGTTTCTTGCAGTGTAATAGTTCACACCTGTTCTTCTGGAAAGTTCTTTAATACTCATTCCATTTTTCTTCAAAGCATATTGAACGGACGCCGCTGCAATTCCCTTATGCAAACCTACCACCTCCAACAAGAAATTAACACAAAGTTAAACTCAATTACAATATTTATATAAAAAGTTGCCAAACTGTTATAATTTGCTATAATTAAAAT
>JAEDIW010000016.1 GCA_016296655.1 Treponema sp.
AGAAATACGGTTTTGGACTTTGGGCTGTTGTATTGAAAGAAACTGGAGAATTCATCGGTGACTGCGGAATCACAATCCAGAATATTGACGGTGAACTTCTTCCTGAAATCGGCTACCACATTCATAAAAAATACTGGCGCCGTGGATTTGCAAAGGAAGCTGCCCGTGCTGTCCGTGACTGGGTTTTCACAAACACTGACTACAACGAGATATATTCCTACATGAAGTACACAAACGTGGGTTCTTATTCAACAGCCATTGCAATCGGCATGCGGAAAGTAAAGGAATATCTTGACCCAAAAAACTATGTTTCCTGTGCCTATTCCATCAAGCGTGCAGACTGGGAAAATATTGTTGCAGGTCCAAAAACTGTAACAAAGGAAGACATTAAATCAGCCCTTGAAAAACTTGGCGTTGAAAAAGGCATGATCCTTGAAGTTCACAGCTCGTTGAAAAGTTTTGGAAAAGTTATTGGCGGTGCACAGAGCGTAATAGATGCCCTTAAAGAAACTGTTACAGAAGAAGGAAGCATCTTCATGCCAGCCCTCAGATTGAGTCCCGAAATGGAGCCGACAGAAGAAGACAAAAAACTTGGCATCAAGGTGAAGATAAAGGTTCTTGACCGCGATGAAAAGAAAACTGCCATGGGAATTATTGCTGACACTTTCAGAAGTCTTCCTGATACGTACACTGGCAGAGAAGTAATCAGCACCAGCGGATGGGGAAAGCACGGAAAGGAAGCCTTGACCGGTGGACTTGATTATGCAATCCATAATGGGGGAAAGGCACTTCTTTTTGGAGTAGACATTTACAAGCTTACAGCCATGCACTATATGGAAGTTCATACTCCAAAAGAAATCAATGAGCTGTATGCACCAAGTGATGAAGTGAACAAAATCTATCCGCCTGAAGAATGGTTCATAGAAACCGGACATCCGCCATTGAAAGCATGGTATACTATACAGAACATGGCATACAAAAAAGGACTTATCAAGGAAACCTACATCGGCAACTGTCATGTAATGTTTTTTGATATTCTTGATGTGGTTAGCCTTTATGCCGAAGAACTGAAGAACAGACCCTTTGAACTTTGGGGAATAAAAGAATAACAGTAGAAAATAATATGGACGCAATTTTGACAGAACTTTATAACGCCGCAAAGGAAGTGTAGAATCCAAGACAGATTTCTGACTATGTTTCTGGCGGAGAAGTTGCCGCTGTCATGCCTGACGGAAAATGCGGAGCTCCATGCGGTGCATGCCGTGAACTTATGACAAAAAAATTTAAAACTTTTCTTGACTCTCCCCTTAAAGGATACGTTATAAAAATTACATCCGTGTAATTTTTATAACTGCAGTTTGCAAATGCGTTGCATTCACAAACTGCACATTAGTAAAGGGGGTTTTAAATCAGCATTTAAAACCCCCATAATTATACGGGAAGTTCTGAGGAGTTGCTTCAATGTTAATCAGTCTTTCTTAAAGCACATCTAATCATTTTCAGTTTATATTTTGACTAACCTTCAATCAGCTTTTCAATTTCTTCTTTTTCAGGCATAACGCACAGTGCACCTTTTTTTGTGGTTATTAATGACGATGCTGCATTTGCAAAAGTTAGCATTTGTGTAAGCCGTTCTTCTGTAAAACTTTCATATCCATTTTTAAGAATATCGTGAAGAATGCAGGCACAGAATGTATCGCCGGCTCCTGTAGTATCAATTGTTTTGACGTTTTTAAAAGTCGGTACTTCAGCTTTTAGTTCGGTTTTGTCTTTTTTATAAAAACAGCAGCTTCCTTCTTTTCCTTTTGTAACAGTAATCAAAGGAATTTCATATTTCTGGCGGATTTTTTTTACTCCACTTTCAATATTCTTTTCACCTGTAATAAATTCCAGTTCTTCTTCTGCAATTTTTAGAATACTGCACATAGAAATTCCATACCAGATTCTTTCTTTTGCTTTTTCAAGTGAATCCCATAAAGGTTTTCGGAGATTCGGATCAAAAGACCTTAAAACACCTGCGTGTTTTGCAGTTTCTAAAGCAAACTCTGTTGCTTCGTTTACGGTTTCATTTGTCATCGAAAGAGTTCCGTAATGAAGAATTCGAGAATTTTTAATTAATTCTGCATTCACATCTTTTTTAGCCAAAAAAGCATCAGCACCGGTTTTTCTATAGAAAGAAAAATCTCTGTCACCATCAGGTGCTGTATGAACAAAAGCTAGTGTTGTATTGTATTCGTCTGAAAGAATAAGATTACTTACATCAATATTCAAAGAAGAAACACGCTCTTTAAGCATTTTACCAAACATATCGTTTCCAACTTGTCCAATAAATGCTGTTTTGTGATTCAGTTTAGTCAGCATTGCAAGAACATTACAAGGTGCGCCTCCAGGATTTGCTTCCATCATCCAGTTACCTGAAGCACTTGTGCCGTTTTGGGTAAAATCGATTAGCAATTCTCCAAGTGCAGTTACATCATAAATATTCATCATTTTGATTCTCCCAGTTCAATGTAAGATAAAGCCGCGGTATTTTAGCGGTTTTATCTTATACTTGTTCTTAATTTTCCTTTTTAATTTTCCAGTAAGAATAAGCTACAGAACCTGAAGTCTGATTCCTTAATTCAAAAGGTGAAGTTGAATCAGTAAAGAAAAAACTGTTAGTAAAAGCAATTTTTCCGTCATCAGCAAAAACTTCAAGTGAACAAGTATCACAAAGAATTCTTACATTCATTTTTTTTCCTTCAGGTTCAAGTTTTGCCTTTCTGAAAGAAACAGCTCCAGGTGTCAGCGATTTAGAACGGTCAAACAATATGCTGTTTTCACTCAAATCAAATCTCAAAGAAACCGATTCTGTCTTATCATTTCCTAAAAATAATTCAACATATCCATCTGTTTCAAAATCAAGCACAAGATCCAGTTCAAAATGACGTGGTTGTGTTTCAAACACTTTTATTTCATTTTTTTCTGCGTTTCCTTGAATTTGTCCAACTTTCCATTTTTCCAGTTCACGAACAGGATTTTGATACAAACGATTATTTTTAAAACTTAATTCACGTGGAATAGTCATCATTCCAGACCAGATGTAATTTTCTGGAGTTATATATGATTCCCAAGATTGCATCCAGGCTATTAAGATTGTTCTGCCATCTTTTAATTTTGTTGTTTCAGGAGCATAAAAATCTATACCATAATCAATTTGTGCTGCTGTATAGCCGTTTTCAGGACGAACTTCTCTTGTGAATTTAACGTTTTCGTAATCCAATGTTCCTGTAATGTAAAGACTGTTGTTTCCATTATGAAATCCTAACTGATAATCTTCTTTCATCTCCTGAGGGGATAAAATCATCATATCTTTTCCGTCAAGATTCAATAAATCTGGACATTCCCACATTTTACTTAAACCGTCTTTACTTGAGTCAAGCATTCCTTTATATTTCCAGGTTTTAGAATCCTGTGATTCAAATAAAATCAAAGCCCCGCAATCATTAAGTTGTTTTATTACACACGCCATGTAATAAACACCGTCTTTTTTCCATAATTTTGGATCTCGAAAGTGTTCATTGTTATATTTAAAAGGAATATCTTCTGCTGTTATTATGGCTTTTTCTGATTTTTTTTGATAATGAATGCCATCACCTGCTGCTATACATTGATTTTGAATATCAACTTTGCCGTTATTAGAAACTCCTGTATAAGCCATCAGATGACACCCATTATCGTCAATAGCTGTACCAGAAAAGCAACCTTTACAATCGCCTTCATTTTCAGGTGCCAGAGCAACCGGCTGTAATTCCCAGTCTAACATATCTTTTGAAATCACATGCCCCCAGTGAATTGAGCCCCACTTCGTTGAATATGGATTATACTGATAGAATAAATGAATCTTTCCATCAAATTGCGAAAATCCATTTGGGTCATTACACCAGCCTCCAGGAGTTGCAAAATGAAATAAAGGACGCTGATTTTGTATTTCATTTGAGTTTTTGATTATAGAAGCAAGTTCATCCTGCTTTTTTTGTGCCAGTTCTAATTCTCTGCTCATTTTATCACCCCTTGACAGCTGACGATGCAACTGATTCAACAAAATATCTTTGGAAGAAAAGGAATAAAACCAATACAGGTAAAAGCATTACTACACTAGCCGCCATAAGTTGATCCCAGTAAATATCACCTCCAGTTCCAGTGAATGAAGAAATTGCAACAGACATTGGTCTTACTCTTTCATCTGTAGTAACAAGAAGTGGCCATAAGTATTGATTCCACATATCCATTCCTTGAAGAATACATACAGTAATGATTGGAGCCTTATTCATAGGAAGATAAACATTTTTGAATACCTGCCAGAAAGAAGCTCCTTCCATGTCAGCATTTTCAGAAAGAGAAACTGGAACTTCCCTAAAATAATTATAGAAAAGATAAATATATAATGGACTTGCTACAAACGGTAAAATTTGAACCACATAAGTATCCGTAATTCCCCAAGTTGAAACCTGATACATCAAAGGAAGCATTATTGATTCCATTGGAATAATGTAAAGGGAAAGCACTGCAATAAAAATGTATTTTCTGATTTTCAATTTTCCGCGCTGCAATGCATACCCTGTCATTGAACATACAATTGCTGTAAGAATTACTGTTACACTCAAAACAATAATCGAGTTGAAAAATGAACGTCCAAAATTCTGAACTGATTCAAAAAGCACTTCCTTAAAGTTGTGAAGAGTTGGTTTTGTAACTATAAAAGCCTTCAAACTACCCATATCCTTCATGATTTCATATCTATCATCTTTTAAAGAAGAAATGAACATAAGAAAAATTGGAGTAATAATGAGCAAGCCTAAAATAAACAGCAAAAATGAAATTGTCAAATCTTTTGATTTACTTCGTACCATAATTTTATCCTCCTAGTCTCTAAGTTTTTCTTCTTTTCCACGAAGAAGTTTATTTTGAATAAGGAAAATAATCAGAATCAGCAGGAATAAAATAACAGAGGCTGCCGATGCATAACCAATCTTTTGACCTGCAAATCCGCTTTGATAAATATAGTGAACCAAAGTGTTTGTTGAGCCGTTTGGACCACCTTTTGTCATAATGTTTACCTGAGTAAACAGTTTTAAAGCCTGAATTGTTGTAATAATCAACACCAAAGTATTTGTTTCTTTTAAACTTGGCCAGGTTACATTCCAAAAAATTTGTGTTGGAGATGCTCCGTCAATATTAGCTGCTTCATAAAGGCTGTTAGAAATACTCTGCAATGCACCAAGATAAATAATCATCTGGAAACCAAAAGCCTGCCATGCAGACAAGATGGTAATTGCTATCAATGCACTGTTTTTATTGCCAAGCCAGTCTATCGAATGAGCCTGACCAAAAGTTATAAACTTTACAGCAAGATTTGCAATTCCATCTGGATATTGATAAATAGACTTCCAGATTACAGCAACGATTACCATTGGCGTAATATATGGAAGAAAAAACATACTTCTTAAAAAACTTTTCATGAACTTTACTTTATTCAAAGCATTTGCCATAAAAAGAGCAAATCCACATTGTAATGGAATAACCATTATTGTGAATAAAATAACGTTTTTAAAAGCCTGCCAGAAACTAGTATCTTTGAAAATCTGAATATAGTTTCTAAATCCAACAAACTTAGCAGGAACCATTGGATTTGGAATTAATTTCTGGTTTGTAAGTGAAAGACCAAATGCCGAAACAAATGGAGCCACCATAAATACAATCAGTAATATACACGCTGGTAAAAGCATATAGATTTCCTGACGAATATTTTTTTCCTTTAATACTGCGAAAGGTGATTTTTTCATTTTATACCTCTGAAATCAGGTAAACAGGTAAACAGGAGGTTGACAGGACTGTAGATGAACTATAATCCTGTCAAATCATCAATTATTTCTTTCCGAATGGCGGATATCCGTCATTATCTTTGATGTCTTCATCAATTCGCTTTGCAGCTTTTGTAAGTTCTGCTTCAATATTTGCACCATTCAAAATTGCCTCGAATGCATCTGAGAAAGCAAGTGTGATAGTAGGATAGGCTGGATGAATAGGACGACTTACAGCATAGTATGACTGTTCATAAGCAATAGCCATTCTTGCAGGATCCATATAATCTTCACAACGAGCTGCAAATTTGTTCAATGCAGGGTAAGTTCCTGTTGCTTTGATATCATCAAGGAATTTTTCTTCTGTCATCATAAAGCTTAAGAACTGACCAGCTTTTTCTGCATTTTTTGTTGTTGCTGAAATGCCCCAAATCCATGTTGCATTAGGAGTACGAGTTCCTTTTCCAAAATTTGGAAGTGGAAGAGCAATCACATCATCTCCCATTGAGGCTCTACATGTTGAGTAGTTCCAGTTGCCGTTCCATGCAATGGCAGTCTGACGTTTATCATTGTAAAGTGTGTTCTCGCCTGCTGATTTTGGAACAATCCAACCGTTTCCTCCCCATTTCTGGAAATATGACAGAACTTTTGCTGATTCCGGGCTGTTTAGAGTTCCTTCTGCTGTCCATGTATCACGATTGATAATATCTGAACCACCTGAAACAAGACATTCATAGAATCCATAAGTTCCCCATTCTGAGCCTGCAATATTCCATGCCCACATTAAGTCTAAAGGCCAGGTTACTTCTGGAAGAGCGGCAAGTTTTGTAAGAATGTCATCAAATTCATCTGTAGTCCATGCATCTTCTACAGAAGTTGGAATTCTGGCTCCAACTTTATCAAGATAAGTTTTGTTGCAGTATAAAAGAACAGTTGAGTCAGCATAACTGATTGCGTAGAGTTTATTATCGATTGGATATGTACACTGAGCAACATTTGAAGGTGTCATATCATTAATGATTGCTGAATCAATATATGGTTCTACACTCTGGATAACTCCAGACCATGCAAGACTTGCAAGAACAGGACCATCAATACTGATAATATCTGGTACATTTTTATTTTTAATGAAACTTGCCAGTTTTGATGTATACGAGTCGTGAGGTGTGTATAAAAGCTCTACTTTTATACCTGTTTTTTCTGTAAAACGTTCTGCAACACCCTTTATTGCAGCCTGCTCATTATCTGAGCCCTGAAACATAATACTAATTGAATCTGATGCTTTTTTATTTCCGCATCCTGTAAAAAGAGAAACTGCTAATACAGCAGCTGCCATTATTACACTTAATTTTTTCATTGTTATTCTCCTGATTTTCTGTCTTTCGACAGTAAAGAATCTTATGATTCCCTTTTTGCCAAAGAAGCATGCAAAACAATTTTTTCTATCGTCTGCACATCATCTTTTTCATTCATTTTTTTACACAATAATTCAAAACTTTTTGCTGCTATTTCATCTAAAGGTTGTTTTACTGTTGTCAAGGCTGGAAATGTCATGTTACAAACCATTGTGTTATCAAAACCGACAATACTAAGCTGGTCAGGAATTTTTACATTATTCCTGTGTGCAGCATTAATTGCCTTTACAGCATAAAGATCATTTACACAGAAAAGTCCAATTTTTTTACTGTTTATGTCCTTCTGCATAAAGTCATTCATCATTTCAGATGCTTTATCAAAATCCCTGAAGTACCAGTCCTGGTCACCAAATACATGAATCTTTTCCTCTTCAATACCTCGTTTAAGCAATTGATTTTTATAGCCGGCAAACTTTTCATCATCCTGTAAACCAAAGAAGTAAAAAGACTCACATTGACCGTCAACAAGATAATCAGCCGCAATAGCTCCACCTTCAAGGTGGTCAATTCCAACTGAATTCAAGCCGTCAATGTTCCGTGCCATCACAACTACTGGGAATTTTGCAGTTCGCAGCACCGGAATCATTTCTGACTTAACTTTTGTCATACAGATAATCATTCCATCTGCCTGACGAGCCATCATTTTAATTACAATGTCTCTCTCTTTCTCGCTATCTCCGTTGGAGTTGAAAAAAATCATGGTATACCCATTTTTTACACAATTTTCTTCAACTTCAGAAAGAAGCGTTGAAAAGAAAGGATTTTCAATATCTGGCAGAATAACTGCAATAAGTCTGGATTTTCCTGCCGCCATGGTACGAGCAGTTTCGTTAGGAGAAAAGCCTGTCTGTTTTACCAGCTCCATAACTTTTTCCTTAGTTTTTTCAGAAACCTTATTGCTTCCGCTAAATACTCTAGATACAGTAGCCAGGGATACTCCTGCTGCATCTGCTAAATCCTGCATTGTTGTAATTGATGTAAGCGCTTTCATATTTCTAATGTAAGCGCTTACATTTTATCTGTCAAGAAAAACTTTTCATTTTTTTGAAAAATTTTATGGAAAAATAAAAAGAGAGTGCCAGTGTTGTTTTTTTTATGCTGTAAACCTTGTTAGAAAAAAAAATAGTCTTATAATATAATTATATGGAATGGTTGATAATCAAATCTGAAGAGCAGCAAAAGAAAAATGAACCTGCCATTATAGAAAAAATATTGTCTTCACATGTTGTGCCGTTTACAGCGATTGGGTCTGAAGAAATCGAACGTTTTAACACAGATTCGCTTTTGCGTAAACTTTTTAAAAATATAACCCATGTTGCAGTTCTTGATGAAAATTTCGGCAAGGATTTTCATGGAAACCTGCTTCAGTTTGGTTTTCAATATTTTCTGATAGGTTTTCTTGTTGGGAAAAAAATTCCTTCGTACTGCATTAATTTGATGCATCATTTTCAGTCCTCCGATAATTTCAAGAATTTTTTTACGGAAGAAGATCTTGGCAAATATGTAGAAGAAAATTTTCATAAGATTCATGTTGAAGAGCTTAGCCGCGTTGCAACTGAAGAACTGCTTTCCAAGGGAATTCCTGTTACAGCTGAGTGTTTTGCGCGCAATATTGAAAAAGAAAATCTTGCTATCTGCAAAATGCTGCATCTTGCAGGTGTTGACATAAATTCAAGAGATGTTGATGGTACGCCTCTGCTTAATGTTGCCGTCCGCAATGAAAATATAGAAATCGTAAACTGGCTTTTGGCTCATGGAGCTGACATTGATGCTGTTTCAACTGACCGCGGCTATTCTGCTGTCATGGATGCCGTATGGAAATCTAACGAAGAAATCATAAAGATTCTTGTTGAAAACGGTGCAAGCCTGAAATTCATAAGCAAAGAAGGGCAGTCCATTCTTGTTCTTGCTGTCGGCATTGGAAAAGAGTCCATCTGTAAGATTCTTGCAAAAAATGGGGCTGACCCTGACATAAAGGATTCTATGGGCATGTCCGCCTATGAATATGCTGTTTTATTTCATAGGGAAGAAATTATAAATGCTTTAAAACCATTTCACAAAGAATAACAAAGGCATTATAATGTAGCAATGAAAAAAATTGCTTTTACAGGTGGCGGTACCGGCGGACATATTTATCCGGGTATTGCCATTGCGGATGAACTTCGCTTAAAATTTGCCAGAGAAAATCCCGGTGAAGACTTTGAATTGGTCTGGATTGGCAACTGTGCCGGCATGGATAAATCTATCGTAGAAAAAAGTATAGGTCCTGACGGAAAACCCTCGGTTGACAGATTTTATGGAATCCCTTCTGGAAAATTCCGCAGAAATTTTGATTTGAAGAACTTTATAGACATTTTTAAGATTCTTGCAGGAATTGTGGCTTCTTTCTTTATTTTGCTTAGGCTCAAGCCTCAGCTGCTTTTTTCAAAAGGTGGATTTGTTTCTGTTCCGCCGTGTCTTTGTGCAAAAATTCTGGGAATTCCTGTTTTTACGCATGAATGTGATTTTACACCCGGTCTTGCAACCAGAATAAACAGCCGTAGTGCTTCAAAAATCCTTATTTCATATCAGGAAACCAGGCGTTTCTTTTCTGAAAAAAAACAGGACAATCTTGTTCTGACAGGCAATCCTGTGCGCCCTGTTTTTTATCAGGCTGACAGAGAAAAAGGTTTTGAATTTCTTGGCGTAAAAAAAGAAAATCTGTCAAAACCTGTGCTTATGGTTCTGGGCGGCAGTTCAGGTTCTACTCAGATAAATAAACTTGTTGCCCAAAATATTGAGTGGCTTACCCGTCATTTTTTTGTAGTTCATCAGACTGGCATGTATCAAGATGCTTCTATCAGCCTTGAAAATCTTTCTGATGATGTAAAGTCCTGCTACAGACCGTATAAATTCATTTATGAGCAGATGCCTGATGTAATTGCCTGTGCAGACATCGTTTTGAGCAGGGCTGGGGCTAACTCTTTATGGGAATGTGCCGTACTTAAAAAACCGATGATTTTGATTCCTTTGTGCGGCAGGGCAACACGAGGCGACCAGGTTGATAATGCTGCCTATTTTCAGCGTAATGGGGCTGCTATCACATTAAATGGTTCTGACGTTGACAGTGATCATTTGAAAGACAGCTTGAAAATCATGGCTCAGGAGCAGAAACTTCAGGAATGTTCTGCTGCTTGTGGCAAAATTCTGCCTGCTGAAAAGCCTGCGGTAATTATCAGCAATTTGCTGTATAATAGTCTTATGTAGATTTTATTGAAATTTTATTGGAGATGCTATGTTTACACCGATTGACATTTTTTTTGTTCTTGTGATTCTTGTTTTTGCCCTTATGGCTCTTGCAAAAGGATTTGTAAAAGAGCTTTTTGGAAAGGCCTCTGTGATTGTCGGCATTGGAGTTGCCTTTATGTTTTATGAAAGGCTTTCAGTCTATGTGCTTCCCTACATAAAAAATGTTCTGCTGGCAAAAATCCTTTCTTTTTTGGTGATTTTTATCCTTGCATATCTGGTTGTAAAAATCATTCAGCATATTGTTGCAAAGGCTTTTTCAAGTGAAATCATGCATGGTCTTGACAAGGCTCTTGGTCTGCTGCTCGGCTTTGTCGAGGGACTTACCGTTGTTACTGCAATTATTGTTGTTATGCTGTCTCAACCATGGATTAACTGCAAGGCAGTTTTGGGTGGCAGTTTTTTCCTGAAAACTCTTGGGAACATTGTCAGCAGCCAGGTTTTATATTTTCAGGGATTTTTTGCCTGATGTTTGATAATATTCTTTTTCAGAATGCAGGTCTTCTGCTTGAAGAGGCTGTAACAAACGGCATTCTGCCGGGAGCGGTTTTATTTTCCGGCCCTTCATCTTCAGGAAAGCTTTCTGCTGCACTGGAACTTGCACGTGTGCTTTCCTGCAGGGCTGAAAAAAAAGGCGAATGGACTTGCAGCTGTATTTCTTGCCGTCAGCATAAATCTCTTGCTTCATCTGATGTTCTGCTTGCAGGACACAGGGACTGTTCCTGTGAAATTGCAGCTGCAAAACATGCTTTGTATGAAGCTGTGAAAGTAAATGCTCCTTATGTTCCTGCCGTTCGCTATCTTTTTATCAGGAGCATCAGAAAATTAACGCTCAGATTCAGTCCTGTTTTGTGGGATGGAGATGACAAGCTGTCAAAAATTGCAGGTTTAACTTCTGCAATCAATGAAATGCTGGAAGAAATTGATTTTCCGCGCAGTCTGCCTGAATGGGATGCTTTGACAAAACTTTGCGATTCTCTTGAAAAAAAGAGTGCTGAACTTGAAAGCGACTATATGTACGAGTCTATTCCAATAATGCAGGTTAGAAATGCATCTGCATGGGCACATCTGTCCTCTGGCTCTGGCCGAAAGGTTATGATAATTGAAAATGCGGAATGCATGCTCGAAGGTGTCAGAAATGCTTTGCTGAAAATTCTGGAAGAGCCGCCTGAAAATGTTGTATTTATCCTTACAACGTCAAACAAAAGTGCTGTCATGCCTACAATTCTTTCTCGTGTAAGAATTTACAATTTTGTGGAACGCACTGGAAAGCAGCAGGCAGAAGTTATTTCCAGAGTTTTTCATGGAGATGCACTTCTTGCACAAGCTTCGGCTTCTGGGCGCATGATTTCCATTGAACGCTATCTGCAGAACTTTCTGCCTTTTTCTCCTGAGTTTATCAGCCAGAAAGCCGGAGAGTTTATGGCAAAAATTGCCGGCGCAAAAGCTCCTGACAGTTCTGCTTTTTGCAAGGAGCTTGGAAAATTTGCACTGCGTCCGGTTTTTTCAATTTTTCTGGAACAGTGCCTGCTTTTTACGAAAAAACTTTTGACTTTGCCTCAGGGAACATTTGCCTGCAGTAAGGTTTCTGCAGCTTTGCGTACTTGCCAGAATAATGTTTTGATTTACAATCAGTCGCCGCAGTCTGCACTGGAGCAGCTTGTCCGCGAACTTTTAAAAATCAATGCTGAGTTTCAGGGGATTTTTTCATGCATAGGTTTGTAAAGCGCGTTTCTCAAAAAATTTCAAAATTATCGCAGCCACAGCTTGAACGGCTATTTAAAATCATAAACGAAGAAAATGAAAATTTTAACAGCGTTTTTGATTCTTTATCGATTGGGCTTGTGATTGTTGACAAAAAATTCAGAATAATGCAGTGGAATAAGGCTTCGGAGCGCTACCTGCCGTTAAGGATAAGGCCTGAAGATTCTAAGTCTGGGATGCAGCCTTTCTGGGAATTGATAGAGGACGAAGAAATCTCTAATTTCATAAAAAAATGCTGCTGTCATGAAATAACGAATGTCTGTGACGAATTTACGCTTGCAACTTCTTCAGGTTCTGTACGGTTTATAACGGTTTCCCTGGTTCCGCTTGTGCGCCATTTTGATGCGGTAGGAACCGTCATTTCAATTTCTGACAATACAGAAAAACGCAATCAGGAAGTACTTTTGCACCGCATGGAAAGTCTTGCAAGCCTTACAAATCTTGCAGCAAGCGTTGCACATGAAATAAAAAATCCTTTGGGGGCAATCAGCATTCATATTCAGCTGATTCAAAAAGCCCTGAAAAAAGCAAGGGAAAACGGAAACCTGCTTCCAGACAAAAAATTCGTAGAGAATTATCTGGATGTAGTAAACGAAGAAATCGGCAATCTGAATAAAATTGTAGTTGACTTTTTGTTTGCTGTCCGTCCCGTTTCTGCAAATCTGGAACTGGTAGACCCGAATAAACTTTTGGAACGCTTTGCAGAATTTTTTAAGCCGGAATTTGAACAGGACGGAATTGATTTGAATGTGGAACTTTGCACGGATTGTCCCAGACTTTTGGTAGACAGCAAACTGTTTCGCGACGTAATTACCAATCTGGTTCAAAATTCAATTGCGGCAATAAAAGAAAAGGTTGACTCACAGGAATTATGCAAAGATAACTATAAGGGAAAGTTTTCTATCTGTTCAAAAATTAAAGATGACAAGTACATTCTTTTTCTGTCAGATAACGGAATTGGCATGACGGAACAAACTGTTTCGCATATTTTTGAACCTTACTATACGACCAAACCGAACGGTACAGGACTTGGAATGACTATGGTTTACAAAATTATCAAGGAATTTTCAGGGGAAATTTCAGTAAGTTCAGAGCGGGGAAAAGGTTCAAGATTTATCATTACTTTGCCTGTGCCACAGACTGATACGCTGCTTTTAGCGAATCAAAAAAGCTGATGCAGTTTGAAACACAGGTTAGGCAGGAAAGTTCAGAGTAGTGGATGCATGGAAGATAATGCATTGCATGGAATTGCAGGTATGGAAGTGCGGGGGATACAATGAAATTTACAGTTTTGATTATTGATGACGAAAAAAACATCAGGGAAGGGCTTGCGGCCTCTTTTGAAATGGACGGCTATGATGTCTGCCTTGCCGCTGATGGAAAAGAAGGACTTTCCATTATTGAAAAAGGCGGCATTGATCTTGTAATTACTGACTTGCGCATGCCTGGCGTTACTGGTGAAGAAGTTTTGCGCCGTGTAACAACTGAAATGCCGGGAATCCCTGTAATAGTTTTGACAGGGCATGGAAGCATTGATGCTGCTGTAGATGCCATGCGGAACGGCGCCTATGATTTTTTGACAAAGCCGCTGAACCTGGATCATTTAAGTCTTATCGTAAAAAAGGCCTTGAAAAACCGTGAACTTTCATTGCAGCACAAACAGCTGCAGGAGGAACTTGAAAGCCGTCATTCTTTTGACAAAATGATTGGAAAAAGTTCTGAAATGCAGAGAGTTTTTGACTTGGTAAAAAAAGTTGCTCCGTCAAAGGCTTCTGTTTTGATAACAGGCGAAAGCGGAGTCGGCAAGGAACTTGTTGCAGATGCCATCCACAATCTTTCGCCTCGCAAAAATAATTCTTTTGTAAAAGTCCACTGTGCCGCACTTACAGAAAGTTTGCTGGAATCTGAACTTTTTGGACATGAAAAAGGGGCATACACTGGTGCTGACAGCCTTGTAAAAGGCCGATTTGAACTGGCACATGGCGGTACGATTTTTCTGGATGAAATCGGGGAAATAAACCAGACTGTTCAGGTAAAAATCCTGCGAGTTCTGCAGGAAAAAAAGTTTGAACGCGTCGGCGGAAGCCAGACAATTGAAGTTGATGTACGCATAGTTGCTGCTACAAACAGGGATCTGGAGGCAGAAGTAAAAGCCGGTCGTTTCCGTGAAGATTTATTTTACCGCCTGAATGTAATTCATATTCATGTACCGCCGCTAAAAGAACGAAAGGATGACATTCCTCTGCTTATTGCAAGTTTTGTACAGCGGTTTGCAGAAGAAAATGGAAAAAAGATAAAGGGAATAGAATCAAAGGCTCGTTCGGCTCTTTACAAATATGACTGGCCTGGAAATATCCGCCAGCTTCAGAACTGCATTGAAAGTGCTGTGGTTATGTGCGGTGGGGAAGAAATTACCCTCGATGACCTGCCTCCTTCAATCAGTCAGGCAAGTAGCGAAAGCCAGATCATGATTCCTTCTGGCATTACACTGGCAGAAGCTGAAAAAATGCTGATTCAGCAGAATCTGGCAGCTTTAAAGGGTAACAAGTCAAAAACTGCCGAAGTTCTTGGAATTGGAAGAAAAACCTTGCACAGAAAACTTGCCGACTATGGGCTTGAAGTTTCAGACCTGTCTGAAGAATAAACTGCGCTGTAATATATTAAAAATAACTGAAATTTTGAAGAGTGCCTGTATTTTATAGCTGGGCATCAGGGACGGTAGAACCCACTGAAAAACAAATTATGTACCAGCAATCAGAAAATTTGGACACGTTTCTTTTATATGTACTGGGCGAATGGAAAAAACATAATCCTGAGATTAAAGGTAATTCCGACTACGATGCAGAAGCTTTGTTTGTGCAGATTCATAAAAAACAAGCGGATTTGTTCGCACCTAACGGTACTCACTCAAAAAAAAAAAGTGAAGGGCGTCAGCTCTAATCAAATCTGTTTGTTAAAAACGTGCTGAATATGGTAAGGAAACTTTAAAGAATCTTTCAGTCCGCCTTACAAAAGATTTTGGAAAAGGATTTTAAGTAACAAACTGCTGCGAAGGTCGCAAAGCGAGGATCCTGTAACGGAAGCGGAACACAAAAATGGTATGGTGCTGGAGTCCGACACTTGTGACGGAATCCAGCAGGAGTCATGAAAAAATATTTGTAAAATCTAGAAATCAGCAGACCAGGATAATGATTTTTGCGGCTAAAACAACCGCTACCAGAGCAAAAGGGTAGGTTGCTGCATAAGCGGCTGAAACTTCATCAGTTCCTGCAGTTGCAATTAGCGTTCCAAGTGCTGGAGTTGAAGTCATGCCACCTGTAATCGAACCAAGATTGTTCAAAATGCTCAGCTTGAAAACGTAGCGGGCAATCAGGTAACCGGCAATCATTGGAACTGTAGTCATGACAGCACCATAGATAAAATAGGACCATTTGAATTTGTCAATAAAGTTTACGCCTCCTGGAACTCCTGCTCCGATGAGGAACATTACAAGACCAAGTTCACGCATAAAGTTCAAGGTTTCTTTTTTTATACGGCAGTCGATTGAACCAATGTGTGCAAAATGTCCAACGATAAGGCCTCCAATCAGACATCCGCCTGAATTACCCAAAGAAAAGTTGATTACTGGAACTTTAAATGCTCCGATTACGCAGCCTAAGGCGATTGCTACAAAAAATGGAAAAAATCCGAATGGTTCCATAGGTGTGAGCTTACCTTTTGGTTCTGGAACTTTGATTGAATTGGCTGCCTGAAAGTTGTCAACTTCTTTCTGCATGTCGATTTTCAGGATTTTTGGAAGCAGCTGTACAAAAAGTACAACGCCAAGAACTCCGAATGTATAGGCTATTCCGTAGCCGGCTGTTACGTCGGCTTCCAGTGTTGAAACCTGACCTGCAGCTTTTGCAGCTTCGTCAAAAGCCATGGCAACTTCTTTTCCTGCACTGAATCCAGGTGTTGAAGTAAGCCCGCCTGTCAAAAGACCTACAGCCATTGATGAAGAACAGTTCGGATCGATTATGGCAAAAGCAATTGCTGTTACAGCTCCAAGTGCAATGATTATGATTCCCAGAAGAATGTATGCAAGCGTGCTTTTATTGAATGAGCGGAAGAATTTCGGGCCGGCAATAAGACCTACGGCTGTTACAAACAGTGCCGTTCCAATACTGGAAACAATTGAAAAATTTCCTTTGATTTTATCTGACCAGAGGGTGATTGCCTTTACGCCTTCTGCAATCTGAAAGGATGGGACGAAGTTTACGGTAACGCCCCAGATTAATGCAACAAGCAGAACACCTGCTGTTCCAAGTTCAATGCCTTTGATTTTTATGCCGCCGACAAGATAGCCTGCTGCAGCGATGGCAAATACTACAAAAATGAACGAAAGTGCTGAAGAACAGACTCCTGCAAAATATGCTGTCATTTTACTACTACCTCTTATGAAGTCATAAGGAAACACTGAATAAATCCTATTGAGAAGTTTTCAGTGTTAACCTTGAATGTAGCAAATTGTACGTAAGACAAGAACTTACGGCAATTTGACGGGATGTGCTGAGTAATCGCTTCAAGTGTTAATCAGCACTTCCCTAAATTATGGTATGCAAGGCTTCTCCTAAAAGTTCAGGTTTGTACAGAATGAAACCTTGCAGCTGAACGTTCACCCCGCTAAAAATGATGGAAAACGTTCAGCTTAGTCTTTCAGGGGCTGTCATATAAAGCGTAGAGCTTCCGAAGCAAGTTCGAAATGACACTATGGACTATACTGTTAGAAACAGCCCCATTCACTTATTTTGAAGCTCCTGGAATTTCTTTTTCAAATTCAGGATTTCCGTGGTGATAAACTGGCAGAACCATTGGAGATGTTTCTTCTCCCTTGATTCCAGCTGCATCTCTTTCTTTTTCAAATTCTGTTACATGGTCGAGAGTCATTTTTGATGATTCTGCAAGCTTGATGTTTTTGAAAATCTTGCCAGCTTCAATGCCTGCTTCACGGCCGAATACAACTACGTCAAGCAATGAATTTCCCATAAGGCGGTTTGTTCCGTGAACACCGCCAGAAGCTTCTCCTGCAACCAGAAGATTTGCCACATTTGTGTGACAGGTTTTGTCAATTTCTATGCCGCCGTTCTGATAGTGCAGGGTAGGATAAACAAGAATCGGTTCCTTGCGGATGTCAATGCCATATTTTATGAACATGTTGTACATGGCTGGAATTGATTTAAGGATTGTGCCTTCTCCGTGGATAATGTCAATCATTGGAGTATCAAGCCATACAGCATCCTGAACGTCATTTTTTACGCCCCGACCTTCACGAACTTCGCGGATGATTCCAGATGCATTTACGTCGCGTGTTTCAAGGGGATGAATGTAAATTTCACCATCTTTGTTTACAAGCTTTGCTCCAAGAGAGCGCACTTTTTCTGTAACCAGTTTACCAAGAATCTGGCTTGGATAAGCAGCTCCAGTTGGATGATACTGCAAAGAATCCTGATACAGCAGTTTTGCACCTGCACGGTAAGCCATGACAAGACCGTCAGCTGTTGCACCATAGTGGTTTGATGTTGGGAATCCCTGATAATGCATACGGCCAGCTCCACCTGTTGCAATGATTACAACTTTTGCCTTTGCAATCATCAGTTCGTCAGTTTCAAGGTTCTGGAGAACTGCTCCGCAAACTTCACCCTTGTCATTTTTGATAAGTTCAATGGCAGCCGTAAAGTCTACAACCGTAATGTCTTTTGCGCGGTTAAAGGTTTCATCGCGGAGTGTACGCATGATTTCTGCACCAGAATAGTCCTTGCAGGCATGCATTCTTTTGCGACTGGTTCCGCCTCCATGAGTTGTAACCATTGTGCCGTCAGGCATCTTGTCAAATTCAACGCCAAGATCATTGAGCCATTTGATTACAGATGGAGCCTTGTTTACCAATGTGTATACAAGTTCCGGCTTACCGTCAAAATGACCGCCACCAAAAGCGTCAAGGTAATGCTGTGCAGGAGAATCATTTGGCTTGTCTGCAGCCTGAATGCCACCTTCTGCCATCATTGTGTTTGCATCGCCTACGCGCAATTTTGTAACCAAAAGAACTTTTGCACCAGCTTCGCTTGCCATGATGGCTGCAGAACAACCGGCACCGCCTCCGCCAATTACAAGAACGTCAGTTTCGTAACCCGCATGAGTCAGGTCAATTTTTTCAGGTTCAATGCGAGGCTTAGCCTGAAGCATTTTTGCAAGTTCAAGAGGAGCTTTCTGTCCCTTGTTTGGACCGATTTTAAGTTCTGTAAACTGTTCTTTAATGCGGTCCGGATGAAATTTCAACAGCAGGTCAGCTTTTTCATCTGCTGTAAGTCTGGCATGTTCAAATTTGATATTTTCTTCACGTTTTTCAGCTACGATTTTTGCAGCATCGTCCAGGTAGTTACCATACATAGTTATATTCTCCTCGATAGAGGCTGTCTCAAAAGTAAAGTTCACGAGTCATTCTGAAAAAAATCAGCATGACAGAACCAATTAGACAACCACTCTCTTTATTTTTCCATTTCTCTGTTGTTGTAAAGATTTTTAATCTGTTCAATATCGCCTGTAGACATTTCAACAAATTTTTTGATGGCTTCTTCACATGCACCAGAATCAATTTCAGAAACACGGTCAAGCAGATGCTGACTCTGAGGCTGCAGGTACTTTCCGTTAATGCGGCGGGCAAGCTGTGCAACCTGAGGGTGACTTATTCCTGCAGGACACCTTGAAGAACAGCAGCCACACATTACACAGTCAAAAGAAAGTTCTGCACATTTTGCAAAATCACCTCTCTGGGCTGCTGCAATGTACTGCATTGTGTTCAGACTCTGTGGACAAGCTCTTGTACAGGCATTGCATCCAACACAGGCATAAATTTCAGGGTAAAGCTGCATCATTACAGCCTGTTCCGGCTTGATTTCATTTATATCGTAAACCTGTTTTACAAGCGGAAAGAAAGGAAGTGTTGCAATATACATGTTGTCAATAACCTTCTGCGAACAGGCAAGACATGTTTTCAGCTGATTTTCACCTTTTACACGGTAAAGGGTTGCACATGCACCGCAGAAGCCGTTACGACAGCCACAGCCACGTTTAAGCTGATAGCCTGCATATTCCATTGCATTCATAATTGTAAGTTCTGCCGGCACTTCGTATTTTTTGCCGAACAGATATATCGTAGCCATTTCTTTTTCAGACATCGAAATCTCCCATAAAAAGTCAAGAAGATTGTTTCAGCAATCGATTGACTTTTTATGCCGCTTCGCAATGAAATGAGAAGCGGCAGTTGATAAGGAAGTTCGCAACGCGAACTTGTGAATAAAAACTTTGACGCTATTTCAGGCAAAGTTTTTATTACATCTCCTGTTAAAATCGTATCAGAGGGGCGCCTGCCCCTCGCTCCCAAGTCAGGCAGAGCCTGCCTTGTCCGCTGCCCCCTCTCCTAAGGGGCTAAGCCCCTTAAAAACCCCATGAGGCATCGGAAAAAATCCTAGAGAAACACTGAATATCCTGCTGCGGATTTTTCAGTGTTAACCCTGAATGCATCTGATTAGCAATCCCTAATATTCTGGAGGAAGTTCTCCCAGCTGGTCAAAGCTGAATACCGGACCGTCCTTACATACAAATTTGTCGCCGATATTACAGCGTCCGCATTTGCCAATTCCGCACTTCATGCGCATTTCCATGGTAGTAAAAATCTGTTCGTCCTTAAAACCAAGTTTTTTAAGCGCATCAAGTGAAAGATGAATCAAAATTGGCGGTCCGCACATGATTACTGTCATGCCGGGGTTAGGATTAAGCTCTGTTACGAACGGCGGAACAAATCCTACATGGCCATTCCAGCCTTCTTCTGCACGGTCAATCGTCAAATCAATCGAACAGTCTGGCTGCTTCATCCATACATTCTGCATTTCGTCAAGGCGTACAAGGTCTGCCATGGAGCGGCTTCCGTAAATTACCTGAATTCTGCCATAGTCGGAGCGTTTATCCATCATGTAGTTTACAACCGAATGAACCGGCGCAATTCCAATACCTCCGGCAATTACCAGAATGTCTTTGCCTTTAAGCTTTGTGTCAACCGGAAACCCATTGCCAATAGGACCACGTACGCAGATTTCCTGTCCTACTTCTGCATTGTGCAGCCATTCTGTAACGCAGCCACATTTTTTAATGGAAAATTCCATGTGGGTTTCAAGCGTTGGTGAAGAAGTAATGGAAATCATTGACTCTCCGACTCCCGGAACTATGAGCATTGCACACTGTCCTGGAATGTGTTCAAACAATTTCTTTCCGTCAAGCCCCACTACGCTGAAAGTTTTTACATCTGGAGTTTCCTGCCTGATGTCTATGATTTTTCCGACATAAGGGATAAACGATTCTTTGTTTTCCATTATTTATCTCCTCCAATATCATCTGTTTCCTGCACCATCTTGATGACTTTCACAATGTTGATGTTTACAGGGCAGCTTTCAAGGCAGCGTCCGCAGCCTACGCAGCTGAAAAGTCCTTCATGTGCCATAGGATAATACATAAGTTTGTGCATGAATCTCTGGCGGCTGCGCTCTTTCTGTGTGTGGCGCGGATTTTCTGCTGCCATCTGCGTAAAGTCATTATACATGCAGGAATCCCAGCAGCGTACCTGCCTTATTCCAGAGCCTGTGTCAAAATCCCTTACATCAAAGCACATGCAGGTCGGGCATACATAAGTACAGGTTCCGCAGCCTACGCAAGGTTCTGCAACTTTTTCCCAGATTTTTGAATTGAAAATCTTAAGCATGTCCTTGCCCTTAAATTTTGAAAGGTCAAGATGTGCAAAAGGCAGTTTTTCAGTTTTTTCCTGAATGTCCTTTTTTGCTGCATCAACAGATTTTGCATCTTCTGCAGAACTTTCTGTAAGTACGGCTTTTACTTTTTCAATAAAAGCCTTGCCTTTTTCTGTATTTGCTTCAAAGTAGAACTTTCCGTTGCAAAGCCATGAACTTACGTCGCCTTTTGAACCATTTTTTTCATTTGCGAGGGAAGCGTCAATTCCATAAGTAGGGCAGAAACATGTTTTTGCAGGTTCTGCACAGGCAAGAGTTATGACAGTTCCATGTTCGCGGCGGTTCTTGTAGTAGGAATCAACAGGATTCATGTTCAGGTAAACATTGTCAATTACTGTAAATCCTACTGCATCGCAGGCTCTTACTCCAAAAATTACAAAGTCTTCAACGTCTTTTCTTGGGTCTGTAACTTTGATTTCCTTTCCATGCATTTCATAGCTGACAAGATGTTCTGTCTTTGGAAAGAAAAAATCTTTTGCAGAACGGACAGTTTTTAATGCAGAAGAAAGTTTTACACCTTTTTTCCATTTTTTAAAATCAGCACGACCTTCTGTTGTATCTGCAGGAAGGTACAGCGGCTGTTTTTTGCCTATAACTTCAAATAACGAATCAATTTTTTCTGCAGGAATGTAAAACATTATTGTTCACCTCCGTCTTTTGCCCTTTCGTATATAATGCCGGTTTCTGCATCATCGGTCTGGAACGTAAGCATTGGCGGCTTTGTTTCCATGTCGCTTCCTGCCTGATAGGTACCGTATATTTCATTGATATCTTTGATGAATTTGCGGTTCAGCAGGTAAAGAGGAATTCCCTGCGGGCATACGCGGGAACATTCACCGCAGTCTGTACAACGGCCTGCAACATGCCATGCCCTTACAATGTGGAACAGGCTTTCTTCAAAGCTTGTTTCAGCAACTTTCTGGCTTGTGTACATCTTGTTGTTGTCAAATACGCATTTTTCGCAGGTACATGCAGGACAAATGTTACGGCATGCATTGCAGCGTATGCAGCGGCTGAATTCATTTTTCCAGAATTCATGGCGTTCATCGGCTGTCATTGCTTCAAATTTTTCGATTTCTGCAAATCTTTCAGACTCTGGCTGTACTGCATTTTCGTCAACGCCAATAAGTTCATCGCAAGAAACATGCTTTTTGCCTGCACAACTTGCACAGACAGTTCCATTTTCCAGACTATCCTGGCATGGAATACCGATTGCATAAACGTCTGAGCGCGTAATGCGGTTTTCTTTCAGCAGCTGAGTAAAAGAATAAGTGTCATTTGGCTTAAGAAAAACAAGCACAACTTCCTGAGGAATAGGTTTTTCTTCGGCATTTGCGTCGCGCTGTTTTGCCATTGTATTATTCATTCTTGTTGTGCTTTTCTTTGTTTCAATTTCCCTTGTTACTTTTACAAGGTATTTTGAAAGGTTTGCTGCACAGTTTTTGTTAAATACAAACTCCTTGTCCAGTTCTTCTGCTGAAGAAAAAATACCTGGAGTTATATCTTCATCAAAGAGCCCTTTTTTCCAACCTAAAACGCGCTGAACTTTGCCTTCTGCAAGCAGTGCCTTTGCACGTTCAATGAGTTGTTTTTCTAAATCTTGCATCGTACATCCTCCAGCTTTTTGCATTTGCCAAGTTCCCGTATTTTTGCAACAAAATCATTCATGATTCCTGCAAAACGGACACCTTCGGCAGCAGAACACCATTCAACACGGGTACGGCCTTTTTCAATGCCCAAAAAATCCAGCATGCTGAATAAAAGAGTCATGCGGCGGCGGGCAAAATAATTGCCGGTAGAGTAGTGGCAGTCACCTGGATGGCAGCCACACAGAATAACTCCGTCTGCTCCACGCTGAAATGCCCGCAAAATGAACAGAGGGTTCAAGCGGCAGGAACATGGAATACGGATAATTTTTACGTTAGCAGGATATTCAAGACGGTTGTTTCCGGCTAAATCTGCACCTGCATAAGAACACCAGTTGCAGCAGAATGCAACGATTTTTGGTTCCCATAATTTATTTTCAGACATAATCATTTTTCTGCATTCTGTAATGAAATATTACAGAACAGAATCTACCTCCGCCAAAATCTGTTTGTTACTGAATCCGTTGAGATCCATTGCGCCTGACGGGCAGGCAACTGTACATGCACCGCAACCCTGGCACATAGCTGTATTAACCTGCGAAATATGCCGTGTAATTGTTGTACGGTTTGGACCGCGGAAATCTTTATCAACGTATGAAATAGCTCCATAAGGACAGACATTTGCACATTGTCCGCAACCGTTACATGCATTTTCATCAGGATGGGCAGTACAAGGATTGTTTTTAAGCTTGTCCTTTATCAGAAGGCATATAGCTTTTGCTGCAGCACCTGAAGACTGTGCAACTGTTTCCGGAATATCCTTTGGACCCTGACAGCAGCCTGCAAGGAAAATACCTGCGGTAGGACTTTCAACTGGGCGCAGTTTTGCATGAGCTTCAAGGAAGAAGTCATTAGTGTCCATTGAAGTTGTAAGCATGGTTGCAAGAGGCCGTGCAGTTTTGTCTGCTTCAATGGAAGCTGCAAGAACGACCATATCGGCCTTGATGTGTACCTGGCGGTTAAGAATCAAGTCAGAACCCTGTACGTCAAGAGTTCCGTCTGCCAAAGGCGTTACTTTTCCAACCTGACCTTTAATGTAATGAACTCCGTATTGTTCGACTGCGCGGCGGTAGAATTCGTCAAAATTCTTTCCTGGTGTACGGACATCAATATAGAAAACAGTGATGTTTGTATCAGGATAATGGTCGCGAGTAAGGATTGCATGCTTTGCCGTATACATACAGCAGATTTTTGAGCAGTATTCGTGACCTTTGGTAGAATCTGCAGAACATCTGGATCCAACGCACTGTACAAAAACAATGTTTTTAGGCTCTTTGCCGTCGGATGGCCTCAAAAGATGACCGTTTGTAGGACCTGATGCATTGCAAAGCCGTTCAAATTCAAGAGAAGAAACGACATCAGGACTTTGAGAATATGCATATTCATCAAATTTTTCAAGGCTTATAGGATTGTAACCTGTTGCTACGATGATTGCACCGTATTTTTCTGTAAGAATTTCTTCTTTCTGGTCAAAATTGATAGCACCGGCCGCACAGGCTTTTGTACAAAGACCGCAGATGTTGTCTTTGCCGTTTGCAAGACCTTTCATGTGCAGACAGTAGTCAGCAGCAATGGATGCAACTTTAGGTACTGCCTGAGCAAATGGAATGTTGATTGCCTTGCGCGTATTCAGGTTCATGTTGAAAGCGTTCGGAACTTTTTTGTTCGGACAAGCTTCCATACAGGCACCACACCCTGTACATTTTGTTTCATCTACATAGCGGGGATGCCTTTTGATGTCAATCGTAAAGTTTCCGATATAACCTTTTACCCCGACTACTTCAGAATATGAAAGAATCCTGATGTTTGGATTCTGGCTTACTTCCGTCATTTTTGGAGTAACAATACATGAAGCACAGTCCAAGGTGGGGAAAGTTTTATCCAGCATGGCCATCTTTCCGCCGACAGTAACGTCTTTTTCAACAATGTCAACGGGGAATCCTGCATCTGCAATGTCAAGTGCTGCTGTAATTCCTGCAATGCCGCCACCTATTACCAGGGCTCTTTTTGTCATTGGAGTTTCACCTGGAACAAGCGGCGTGTCAAGAATTGATTTGGCAACAGCGGCTTTTGCAAGTGCAATGGCTTTTTCCGTTGCTTCGCCAGTATCTTTCATAACCCATGAACACTGTTCACGGATATTTGCTATTTCAACTTTGTAAGGGTTCAGACCGGCCCGTTCAGCACAGGCACGGAACGTTTTTTCATGCATTCGTGGAGAACATGAACAAAGGACAACGCCTGTAAGCTTGTCATTTTTGATATGTTCTTCAATCATCTGCTGGCCTGCAGACGAACACATGTATGTGTAATGTGTGGAGTAAACAACTCCATCAACTTTTGCCAATTCTTCAGCAACTTTTGCACAGTCAACTGTTCCTGCAATGTTTGTGCCGCAGTGACATACAAAAACACCTATTCTTTCCATGTTATGCTGCTCCTATTTTCTGTATTTTCTGAAAGCACTTACAATTGCCTGCTGCGGCAAATCTTTGTCCAGCATTTCCGGCACTTTTTCAGCTTCAAGATGATGAGGTCCGCGCTTGCGTTCTACAACCATTCGTACAGCCTCAATGAGTTTTGCAGGCTCAACCTGTCGCGGACAGCGTTCAAGACAGGCAAAACATGAAAGGCAGGCATACAATGATTCAGACGAAAGCAGCTGTTCAATCTGACCGTTTTCTACCATCTGTACAAACTGATGCGGATGATATTCCATTGCATCGTAATTCGGGCATGTGGCAGAACATTTCCCGCAAACCATGCATTTTTTTGGATTTACTGCACTGATAGTCAGAATCTGTTCCTTTGCTTCGTCAATTTCGTGCTGCAGCATTATTTGACCTCCTTTACGTCAAGGGCCTGGGCAAGCAATTCTGTAAAATAGATGATGTCAAGGCTGCTTTCAGCTTTGTTTTTAATCAGATTGTAACGGCACAGAGGGCAGGCTGTAATAAGCACGTCCGCACCCATGTCCTGTGCATTTGCAAGAATTTTCTGGCTGCGTTCCTGAGGAATTGATTTGTCCTCAAACATGGTGTAGGCACCGCAACATTCATTGCGCTGTGCATAAATTACAGGTTCTGCACCGATTGCCTTGATAAAGTCTTCAAGAATCTGTGGATTTTCAGGATCATCCATCTGCATGACTTTTCCGGGGCGGAGAAGCAGGCAGCCGTAGTAGGCACCTATTTTTTTTCCTGTAAGCGGTTTTTTGACAGCTTTTTTTACATTGTCCCAGCCTACAACATCACGCAGAACTTCAAGGAAGTGAAGGACTTTTGTCCCTCCATGATACTCAATTCCATCTGGTTTAAGGTAAGTGTTTGCCTTGAAAATGAAATTGTCATCATTGAGCATGTCATTGTTTACCTGTTTGATAACATTGTGGCAGGCCGAGCAAAGAGTTACCAAATCCTGTCCTGCTTTTTCTGCATCGGCCAAAGCCCTTACCGAAGAAAGCTTTGTTGCTATTTCATCTTTTGCAAGCGGATAAACGCCGCCACAGCATTGCCAGTCAGGAATTTCCTGCAATGTGAATCCCAGTGCCTGAGCAGATGCGCGTGCATACATGTCCAAATCTGCGGCCTTATTTTTCAGCGTGCATCCGGGAAAATAGGAATATGTTCTAGTTTCCATAAAAAAACCTCTAAAGAAAGGCTCTAGAAAATTACTGTTTTAGAGCCAGCTTTTAAAAGCGGCATTTTAATCCATCGTTTTTACTGAATTAAAATCCGCTGTCCTCCCCTGAAAACCTGCTGAAAGAGATTTTTCAGGAAAGAATAAAAATTTATTTTTCTACGCCAGCCATTGCTTCCGGGTGGAATACTTCGTCAAATTTTTCTGCTGTAAGGAATCCAAGCTGAACGCATGCTTCTTTGAGCGAAATATTTTCTTCGTAGGCTTTGTGCGAAGTTTTTGCTGCATTTTCATAACCAATGTAAGGGTTCAGAGCAGTAACAAGCATCAGCGAATTGTACAGGTTGTCATGCATTTTCTGCTTGTTTGCTTTAATGCCAACTGCACAATTATTATTGAAAGAAATGATTGATTCTGCAAGAAGCCTGCATGACTGTATAAAGTTGTATGCAATTACCGGCATGAAAACATTCAGTTCAAAATTTCCCTGGCTTGCTGCAAAACCTATGGCAGCATCATTTCCCATAACCTGAACTGCAACCATTGTAACAGCTTCGCACTGTGTAGGATTTACTTTTCCAGGCATGATAGAAGAACCAGGCTCATTTTCAGGAATGTAGATTTCTCCAAGACCGTCGCGGGGACCTGAAGCAAGCCAGCGTACATCGTTAGCAATTTTCATCATGTCAGCTGCAAGAGCCTTTACTGCGCCATGTGCAAATACAAGTTCATTTTTGGAAGTGAGGGCATGATATTTGTTCGGGGCAGTTTCAAATTTTTTGCCTGTCAGCTCCGATACAGCCTGGGCAACTTTTACGTCAAAACCTTTCGGAGCATTCAAACCTGTTCCGACAGCTGTACCGCCGAGTGCAA
Source organism: Treponema sp. (assembly GCA_016296655.1). Lineage (GTDB taxonomy): Bacteria > Spirochaetota > Spirochaetia > Treponematales > Treponemataceae > Treponema_D. Next base: position 27,303 of record JAEDIW010000016.1, read on the forward strand.
GCTTTGAAAGGTATTTTACAGATTCCTGCATCATTTCAACATCAAGTTCAATTGAATTTCTCCAGCCTGAAATTTCCTGGCTGAACTGAATCGGTACGGCATCTTGAAGGTGTGTTCTTCCTGACTTTACGATTCCTTCATTTTCTTTTTCAAGCTTTTTAAAAGTTTCAATGAGAGTTTTTACAGCTGGAATAAGCTTGTCTTCGATAGCTTCTACTGCCATGATATGCAGAGCGGTAGGGAATGTATCATTTGAAGACTGACTCATGTTTATGTCATCGTTTGGATGGCAGAGTTTTTTGCCGGCAAGTTCATTTGCACGGTTTGCAATTACTTCGTTTGCATTCATGTTACTCTGTGTTCCAGAACCTGTCTGCCATACAACCAATGGAAAATGTTCGTTAAGTTTGCCACTGATAACTTCATCGCATGCCTGGGAAATAGCTTTAAGTTTTTCGTCAGTCATTTTTTCAGGCTTCAGTGCATTGTTTGCAATTGCGGCAGCCTTTTTAAGATAGCCGAAAGCCTTTGTGATTTCTCTTGGCATAGTTTCAATTCCAACGCCAATTTTAAAATTTTCGTGGCTGCGTTCTGTCTGGGCTGCCCAGTATTTGTCAGCTGGAACCTTAACTTCGCCCATAGAGTCATGCTCAATTCTGTATTCAGTTTTTTCTTCCATGTTTTCCTCCGTCAGGAAATTTTTTACAAAAATATCAGCATATATGCAATTGAATTTCACGGTCATGCAATAAAGCAGAGGCATTTCTGCAATTACGTGAAAATCATTTCCATAAATGCGTAAATCTCTTTGTCCGATAGATGTGGCAATCTTCTAAAAAAATTAGAGATTAACCGTTAAAATTTGATTTTTTTTATTACGTCTTTCAGGTGCTCTGCGCTTCGCCGTAATGCAGCAAGTTCAATGTTTGCCAAAGGTGCTGTTATTCGGCATTTTAAACCTGTCTGCCCGATAACTGAAAGCATGCTCAGGCATACATCGCTGATTCCGTATTCTCCTTCAAGCATGGAAGAAACAGTCAGCGTTGTGTCCATTGCCGTGCCAATACATTCGCATATATGGCCGACAGAAGCTGCCGTAGCATAGTAAGTTGCACCTTTGCGTTCAATTATTTTTCCGCCAGAAATGCGCATGTAAGTTTCTGTTTCTTCATGGTCGATTGGCGGAAGAATTTTACTGCCATTTGGAACGCAGGTTTTGTATTCATCAATAGGAATTGTTGCAATGTTTGCCAGAGACCAAGGAACTATTGAAGAATCTCCATGTTCTCCAAAAACGTAGGCATGCACATTGTTTTGTGCCAGCTGATAGTAATCGGCAATCCTTGCCCGCAGTCGTGCTGTATCAAGGAGTGTGCCGGTTCCTATAATCTGGTTTTTAGGCAGACCAGACGTTTTATGGAACTGATACGTAATAATATCTACCGGATCTGTTACGATTACATAAATTGCATCTGGTGCATATTTTGTAATCTCAGGGATTATACTTTTTGCGATGTTGACATTTGTCTGAGATAAATCCAGACGTGTCTGCCCCGGTTTGCGCGCAATGCCTGAAGTAAGGATTACAATGTCTGAACCTTTTGCATCAGGGTAAGTACCCGCATTTATTTTTACCGGATCACAGAAAGGTGTTCCCTGTCTAATATCCATTGCTTCGCCCAATGCTTTCTGGGAATTGATGTCTATCAGTACAATTTCAGAAGCAATACCTTTTACTGTCAGTGTGTAAGCAATCGACGCACCAACAGCGCCGGCCCCAATTATGGTGACTTTGCCAGCCATTACTTAAGGACTCCTTTTTACAGCTACTTTGCTTATGCAAGTTTTGAATGGGGAAAATTCCCTGTCATACCTACGGTATCTAGTCAAAAACAGACACAACTAGTATAAGTCCATAGCAGGAATTTGAAAAGAGAAAAATGCCTTTAAATGAATATTTTTTTACACTTTTGAATATTTATGAACGAACGGTGAACTTTTTTGAACGTTTTCAGGGCAAAAAAACAGCTGCCACTTATAAATGACAGCTGCTGTCTTCTCATAAAATTCAGGCTTAGATTACAGTTCCATCTGGGATTATTACGCCTTTTCGGATTACGACAATACCATCGGAAACAAAGAACAGACCATGGTCTCCGTCTTCATACTTGTTACCGTCAACATTGATGCGGCAGTTGTTTCCGATTGCAGAGTTCTTGTCAATGATTGTCTTGGCAATCTTGCAGTTTTTGCCGATTCCCATCAGCGGAATGCCTTTTTTAATCTTTTCCTGTTTTTCAAAATAAGATTCATAAAAGTCACTTCCCATTGTGATGACACCTTCAAGTTCTGAACCTGATTCGATTACAGAACGGATTCCAATCACTGAATGGTTGATTTTTGCCCTGGTAATTACGCAGCCTTCTGCAGCCATTGTATTTTTAAGTTCTGCTTCGTTCAGTTTTGAAGGCGGCAGATTTCTCATGCGTGTGTAAATAGGACCTTTTTCATCGTAAAAATTAAACGGAGGATTTATGTCCGTGAGTGCAAGAGTTGCATTGTAGAAACTTTCGATTGTTCCGATGTCTTCCCAGTAGCCGTTGAAAATGTATGAATTTATCTGCTTTGACTTGATGGCAAGAGGAATGATTTCTTTACCAAAGTCTGTGTAGGTATTGTTATTCAAAAGCTCTTCCATTACTGGTGCATTGAAAATGTAAATCCCCATTGAAGCAAGGTATTCTTTTTCAGGAGGCAGGTCGCCCCTTGTATTTACAGGAATTTTCCAGTCATCAATGTTCATGTCTTTTGCAGGCTTTTCAAGGAATTCAGAAATGCGGCGTTTTGCGTCGATTTTCATGATTCCAAAGCCTGAAGCATCTTTTCTGTTTACAGCTGTTGCAGCAATTGTAATGTCAGCCTTGGACTGAAGATGCTGTTCCATGAATTTGCGCAAATCCATGCGGTAAAGCTGGTCGCCTGAAAGAATTATGTAATGGGTTGGTTTCTGCGATTTAAAGTGAATGAAGTTTTTGCGTACGGCATCGGCAGTTCCTTCATACCAGCCGGAATGTTCCAGTGTTTGTTCTGCTGCAAGAATTTCAACAAATCCCCCTGAAAAGCGGTCAAAGTTATAGGAATTCGAAATGTGCAGGTGCAGGGAAGCCGAATTAAACTGTGTTACAAGATAAATTTTTTTGTAACCTGAATTGATACAGTTTGAAATTGGAATATCTACAATGCGGTATCGTCCTCCAAACGGAACTGCTGGTTTTGAACGTTCCTTTGTAAGCGGATAAAGTCTGGTTCCTTTTCCACCGCCCAAAATTATTGCTGCTACGCTGATGTCATCAATTTCTGCCATTTGATCCCCCTTTTTTAGTTTGAAAAATTGTTTTTCTGGCAATGATGAAAATTTTTAAATTTCCAATGGATTTAAGGAAGACTGATTAACATCCGAAGCGATTATTCAGCACTCCCTGTCAAATTGGGGCTGTCTAATTCATTCTGTCATGCTGAATCTATTTCAGCATCTACACTATATGGCGCAGGATTTCCGAAATAAATTCTAAAATGGCACTATGAACTATAATTTTGGGACAACCCAAATTAGCTGTATTCAGTGTTTCCTTAAGTTTTTTTTAACCTTCCATGAAAAATTATAAAACGGTATTTGTGATTTTTCAAACAATAGTTTTATTTTTTTAAGGATTTTTTATTTTTTCAGAAGTCTGGCATTTCTGCGGCAAGAATTGGAGCGGTGCCGAAGGCAAACAGGGCTGTCCAAGAAGTAAAATTCATAGCATAAGATGGGAATTCTGATTAGATGACATGATGCCTTATGAAAGAACTGATTTGACAGCCCTGGTCGGAGGCGAAAGCCGTAGCCGCGCAAAGTCTGGTTTTTGTGCCGCCTGACGGCACAAAAAGCCGCCCTGATTATGAACTATTTGATTTTAAAAATGTTAATTTGTTTTTTTTTATTCCGATAATTAAGGAGTGTTGATTAACACTTGAAGCGATTATTCAGCACTTCCCGTCAATTTTTTTTGGGGGCTGAATAATTTGTTCTGTCGTATGGAAGGTGAAGAAAAATGATTAGAGGATGGTACACGGGCGCAAGTGGAATGAATGCCCAGCAGCACAGGCTTGATGCAATTGCAAATAATCTGGCAAATGTCGACACGGCAGCGTACAAGCGCGATGTAACTGTCAGCAAATCTTTTTCCGAACTTTTATTGCGCCGCACAAATGCAGACGGGGTTTATAAAACTGTTTTTGGTTCTGCAGATGCAGCTCCTGTAATCGGAAAACTGGGGCTTGGCGTTGAAATTAACGAAAATTATACGGATTTTGAGCAGGGTTCGTTCAGGGAAACTTCTTCTGCTTCTGATTTTGCGCTGAGCGGAAAGGGTTTTTTTGTGGTTCAGACTCCGTTTGGCGAACGATATACACGCAACGGTAATTTTTTTGTGGGCAAAGAAGGAATTCTTGAAACAAAGGAAGGTTATCCTGTTCTTGGAGAAAACGGTCTGATTCATGTTGAAGACGGGGAATTTAAGGTAAACAAAGATGGAATGATTACAAGTCTTGCTGATAATTCTGTAGTTGACAGGTTCCGCGTCGTAAGGTTTGAAAATGAAAGGTATCTGCAGAAGACAGGTTCAAGTCTTTATTCTGCAAATGACATTACAGGCGAACCTGTAATTGCTGAAGGCAAAGAGCGTCCTGAGTTTATGCAGGGATTTATGGAAACTTCAAATGTAAATGTTGTTCAGGAAATGGTAAAAATGATTGAAGTAAACCGTGCTTATGAGGCTAACCAGAAGTCCATTCAAAGCGAAGATACAATGGTAAGCACTTTGTGGTCTCGTGTTGCAGTACGCAGGGGCTAGGTTTAAGGAAGTGCTGATTAAGTTTAGGGGGCTTTAGAAAATGGTAAGAAGTTTATGGACAGCTGCTACAGGCATGAACGGCCAGCAGGCAAATATTGACGCAATTTCAAATAATCTTTCCAATGTAAATACAACTGGCTTTAAGCAGCAGCGGGTTGAATTTGAAGATTTGCTGTATCAGAATGTGAAGTCGGCTGGAACTCCTGCAACGGAAGATACTGTAACTCCTGTAGGAATTCAGCAGGGCTCTGGTGCAAAGGTTGCCGCTACCCAGCGGATTTTTTCCCAGGGTTCATTACAAAATACAGGCGTTGACACAGACCTTGCAATCGTAGGTGACGGATTTTTCAGGGTTCAGCAGTATGACGGAAGCTATGCCTACACAAGGGACGGTTCTTTCAAGGTTGACATGACTGGTCAGCTTGTAAATTCCAACGGGCTTCGCATAATGCCTGAAATTATTCTGCCGGAAGGCTATGACATTCATTCCCTTGCCATAAGTGATGACGGCCGGGTTTCTGTAAAAGTCAACGGAAATTCTACTCCTACAGTGGTAGGGCAGATGGAACTTTACCGCTTTCCAAATGCCGTAGGCTTAAAGGCCGGCGGGGACAATCTTTACACTGTAACAAATGCCAGCGGAAATCCTGTTCCTGGCAGACCTGGATATGACGGCATGGGTGCTGTCAAACACAAGTTTGTAGAACTTTCCAATGTTTCTGTCGTAAATGAAATGGTTCAGATGATTGTTGCACAGCGCGCCTACGAGTTCAACAGTAAGGCGATTCAAACCTCTGATACGATGCTTAGTACAGCCGTAAACCTGAAACGCTAGTTTTAGGCATGGCAGAAGAAGTTTTTAAAGGCAGGAGATAAGGAAAAATGACAATCGGACAAATTGCATCATCGGTTACTTATGGAACTCAGGCTTTGCAAGCCAGCAGAATGCGCAGCGAAAGTTCTGTTTTTGAAAATTTGATTTCCAAAATAAAGGAAAAAGATGAAGGTTCTTCTGAAAAATCTGGCGTTGCCAGTAAAGCTGGTGCTTTTGATACTGCCGGAAAAAATATTTCTTCAAGCCAGATTGCAGAAATCGGCCGCATAAATGGTGACTGGCGCAGTGATTTTTCAGGCCTTTATACTTCAGAAAATGACAGAAATTCGCCTGCACAGGGGGCTGCTGCCAATTCTTCTTCTTTTTCTGCTGACAAAAAAATTGACAGAACCAGCAAACTTTATGAAAAATCACTGGAACTGGAATCTTATTTTGTAAAAATGATGGTTTCTTCCATGCGCAAAACAATTTCAAAGGCTGCAGGAAATACAAGCTATGCCCAGTCTATGTACGAAGATATGATTTATGACGAATATACGGCAAGCCTTACAAAAAATGCACGGTTCGGTCTTGCTGACCAGATTTATCTTGAGTTGAGCGTCTGATTTAAGTTTTTATACAGACCCTTTGAAAACGGCGAAGTCAAGGCTTTGAGCGGAAGAGTAATTTGACCTCGCCGTATTTTTTTTTTCTGTCTGAAAAAAACTGGCAGAAAAAATGGTTTACTGCCAGTCAAGTTTTTCTGCAACCAGATATGAGCGGGTAATTCCCTCAGAATCTTCCTTTACAATAAAAGTTCCTTCAACCTGAATTTCTGTAAGGTTTGCAGGAAAATTTATGCTTTCACTGCCTTTTAAAATATCAAAACCGACAGAGCAGCAGCCTGTGTTATCCTTTACAAGCACGCATTGAAAAATTGAACCTTTGTCTGAATCTGAATTTTCATAGAAAATTCCATTCATCTTTACATGGACACCGTTAAATTTTTCTGCTTCCATAAGCATGTTGTAAACCTGAGCGTAGACAATTGCAGAACTTAGTTGGGTTAAGTCTATGTTCTGCGGCATTTTTTGAGAAGCAGAACAGGCAGAAAAGATTGCCAAAGCAGAAAACTTCAGAAATGTATGAGATACTTTTTTCAAAATCTGCCTGGAAAATAGTCTTGAAATCAGCCTGAAAATCAGTCTGTGCAGATAAAAGTTTGTCATTTTAGTCATAAGTCTGAGATGTCCACCGCTTTGCCGTAGCGCAGGTAAAAAAGAATTGTTTTTACACTGCTTTCAGGCATCTGAAAAATTTCTGAGGCTGCCTGTTTATAACACTGCTGCTGTGGCAGGTATTTTTCAGGCAGGATTTTTTCGTCAGTTTTGTAATCTATAATATAAATTGTTCCGTCCTGCGCTTTAAAAATCAAGTCCATTATTCCCCGTACGATTTTGCCGCCCGTATTGTGCATGAAATTAAATTCAGCTTTATGGAAAGTTGAATTCTGCAGAAGAATTCCACATTCTGACTGGGCAAAAAGTTCTGTCATTTCAATGCATATTTTGGAAAGGGCTTCAAAATGTTTTTTTCCAAGCGAAAGCTTCAGTTTTGAAGGAACTGAAAAATCTGCTGTCGAAAGAACGCCGCTTTTTATGCGTTCAATGTTGTCTGCAAAAAATTCAAGGTAGGCATGGGCCAGCGTTCCAAAATCGTTGAATCCAAAATTTTCTGCTGAAGTTTCCAGCAGGAGTTCGGTCAGTTGAGGAAAATGATTTTTTCCGCTGTATGCTGCCTGTGAGTGCAGTTCCGATTCGGCAAGTTCCAGGGAAGCTGGGGAAATATAATGGGATTCCAGAGTTTCTTCTTCTAGAATCTGTGCATTTTTGTAATTTTCCATGGCTTCCCTGATGAATTTCTGCTTTTCCTGACAGTTATTTTTTCTTCCGTTGTTCCTGGATTTGAACAGTTCTGTCCTGTGAACCGGCATTATTGAATAAAAGTCAAACATCGGCCTGACTTCTGCATCGTTTGCAAAAGTTACCTGCCCTCTGGAAAATTCGCTGTCTGAAGAGATTTTCGGGTAGTAATGTTTCAAAACTTTTTTGAGGCAGCCGTCAATTGCCGTGCTTTTTGCGCTTTTTGGTTCAGAAAATGAGCCTGTAATGTAGGCTTCCTGTTCTGCACGGGTAAGGGCAACGTAAATAAGGCGTCGGAATTCAGCATCTTCCTTTCTGGAGTTTTCTTCTGCTTGAATTTTATAAAAATAATTTGAATTTGTTCCTGAAAGGTTTGCCGTTACTCCGTATTTTTCGCTATAGTAGACCGTTTCTGCTTCAGTTTTGCCAGTTGGATTTCCCATGCAGCCGTACACAAAAACTACAGGAAATTCAAGTCCCTTACTTTTGTGGATTGTCATGATTTTTACGGCATTTGTCTGCTCCATAGGATAGCTGATTTTTTCTATGTCAAGTTCAGAATCTTCTGCAAAAGAGGATTTTTCTTTTATCTTGAGTTGTGCCAGCTGGTCGACAAAAAATGAAAGAGTTTTGCCGCTTTCGTCTGCCTTTCGTGCAAGTTCAAAAAGCAAATCATACTGTTCTGCGTAAAGGGAAACATTTTTATTCCATGCAGTTTCAAAGCTGTAGCCATACTGATACCATAATTTTGAGATGGTTTGTGTAAGTGGATGGCTTAAAGCAAATTCTGTAAATTCTTTTTGAAGATTTATGGCTGACAGATATTTTTCTCTTTCTTCGCTTTCAAGAAATGCCAGTAAAGCTTCTGAAATTTCAGCGTTGTCAGAAAATTCTGCATTTTCAGAATTTTCGGCCTTGTTAAGAAATGAAATTACAGTTTCCATGGTATTTTTTTTCAGGTTTGCAAAAGGTGATGTGTAAAAAGCTGCCAGGGCATTTCTGTCAGAAGGGTAAACACACAGCCTCAAAAGACTGTAGATGTCGTTTACTACAGCTTCCTGAAAAATATTTTTCTGAGCGTCAGTAGTGTAGGGGATTCCCGCACGATTTAAATACTTTGTAAGTTCCCTGCGGTGAGTTCGTGATTTGTCCAGAATTGCAATGTCCTTGAACTGTAGTTTCCTTACAGAAGTGTCCTGTGAATTTTTTGAATATGCTCCGTCGGTTTCTCCTGTAAGTTCAAGGATTTTATTTGCTATAAAAAAGCAGATCTGGTCATGGTCTGAAATAAATGCATCTTTTGAGCTTTCTTTACCCAAGCCCGTTGATGCTCTCTGGGAAAGAATATTTTCAACATTTGAATTGTAAATGCAGAAATGAACCGGTGTTTCTACACCCTCATTAAATTTTACTTCCAGATTTTTCAATGCTGCATTTTTTTCTTCAAATGAGGCTGCAAAATTGTCTTCAGGTTTTTCAGGGAAAATCCAGTTTTCAGGATTTCTGTCATTTTCATCTGTCCTTGCCTCAATTTTTACAATTTTTCCGTTCTGTTCGTCGTATCCGCCAAAAATCTGGTTGAAAGCATTCAAAAGAGTTTTGCTTGAACGATAATTAAAGACCATCTGCAAAGGTTCAACATTTAAGTCCTGAGACAGCTGCTTGAAAACCGAAACATCTGCACCGCGGAATTTGTAAATTGACTGCTTGTCGTCGCCAACAAAAAACAGCTTCTGCTTATTGTCATTCAGCAGAAAAAGCAAATCCCTGTTTTTATTGTTGTTGTCCTGAAATTCGTCAATCATTATTTTCTGACAGGAATTTCTTTCCTGCTGCAAAAGGTCGGGGTTTTCCTGCAGGGCTTTAAGTGCAAGCTCTGTAACATCGCTGAATGACAGCTGACCTGTCCGCCTTTTACTGTCGTTAACCTGTGCAAGAAAAATATCCAGAAGCCTGAAAAGCTCTTTGATTTTTTCAAATTCAAGCAGATAGCTGGCAATAGGCTTGATTTTATCGTTATAAATTGCAGGAAGCCCCTGTTTTTTATTGAACAGAGCCTGTAAGGGCCTTGAATATCCAGAAATATTTTGCGGAAAATTGCATTTTGCAATCCAGTCTGAAAAAATTTTCAGGTTTTCCAAAGTTTCTGGGGATTCAATGTTTTCAAGCGTCAACTTTTCTGGCTGAGGAATTTTTTTAAGAATTTCTGATTCTTTAAATCTGTCTAAAGGAAGAAATTTTTTGAGTTCTTGAAAATATGGAGAATCTTTTTTTTGATTGTAAATTGAAAAGGCTTCTTTCACAATTGAAGCAAGAATGTTGTCAAACGAAAAATTGCCTTTAGCAGTGAAAATTTCATTCCATTTTTCAACAAGCAGTTTCCGCTGATTTTCAAGCTTTGACTTAAAAAAATCTTCAGGAGAAGCAATTGAAGTGTATTTCAAAACGGTTTCCGCAAAAATCTTTTTTGCTGCATGCTGAATTTTTCCAGGAGGTGCAAAAAACTGTATGGCAGGATTATTTCTTTGCTCCAGAACAAACGGCAAGGCAAGGTTTTCAACTGCAGAAGCACTGTCCGTACTTCCTGTAGAAAAATTCGGCCTGATTCCGTATCTGTTTGCAATCTGCCGCACAATTGCTGAACAGTAGGAGTCAAGAGTTTGAATGCGTGCCTGTGAAAAGTCGGAAACTGCCTGAATTGCCCTTTGTTTTTCAACTTGCGGAACTTGCGGATGCTCTGCAAAAAAACTGAGAATTTTGTAAATTCGGCTGTACATTTCTGAAGCGGCCTTGTCTGTAAAGGTTAAAGTCAAAATCTGGTCAACAGGAATGTTTTTGCTCATTACAAGCCATGCAAAACGTGTTGCAAGAACCTGAGTTTTTCCTGAACCTGCACCGGCAGCAACTATTGTATTGTCTTGCGTACAGCAGGCTTTTTTCTGCTGGGCATCAAGTTTTCGTTCTAGTAAGTCAAGATATTCGTACATTTCAGTTGTCTCCAGAAATTTCAAAAGTTTTGCGGCAGATTGAAATAAAGTCGCATTTTGTACATTCTTTAAAAGGATTCAAATCTTTTCCCGGCAGAAAATCAAGTTTTTCTGTTTTTTCTGCAAAAGTTTTTGCAAAACTATGGAAGCATTTGAGCGTATTTTCATATTTCTCAGGGGAAATTCCGCTGGAAAAAGCTGCACTGTCAGCTGCATTTTCGTTTAGAACCTGTGAAAAAGTTTTGTCCTTGATGGAAAAAAAACTGACCTTTGAAACTTTTGTTCTGGCATAGTTTTTATTCCACAGGGTAACATAAACAGGCATCTGAAAATTTTCCATCGGAAATTTTTCAGGTTCAGAAAAATCTGGCGGAACAATTGAAACCTTGTTGTCTGGAATGGAGCCTGAAGAACTTTTGTAGTCAATTATTGCAACATCACCGTTATCGCTGGACAGAATGCAGTCAACCTTGCCTGAAAAATAAAAGCTTTCAGAATTTTCATCACCAGATTCATTTTCACCGGCCCTGCACTCAAGCCATTTTTCGGCATCGAAAACCGTGAAGCCCCCAAAACTCTCACCTTCTGTTTTTTCAGGTGGCATGCAGAATTTGTGCAGGGCATCCATAATCATGGCAGAATAGGCTTTTACCTGAGAGTTTAAAACTGTCATGGCAATCGGACTGCCTCTGATGTTTCTGTCCGCATCGGTAAAGGCTTTTTGCGTACATTTTATGACAAGCTGAAGAATTGCCTCTTCGTCCTGAAAAATTCCGTCAATGTCTGTATACGGAAGCTTTTTGCCTTTAAAATTTTTCATAAAAAGTTCAAGAATTTTGTGCAGTATGTTTCCATAATCAAATGGCGAAAAAAGCTGCGAGTCAAGAGAATCTTCCTTTAGCTCAAGAATTGAACTGTAAAGCCACTTGCGCGGACATGGGAAAAATTTGCTCATGTCTGAATAAGTTATGTGGATTTTGTCAGCTGCAGATGCTGTTCGTGAGTATTTGCTGCGCCCTTCTTTTAAAACGCTGTCAACAGCCTTTTTGACAGGCTCATTTACATGGTATTGCTCAGGCTGCGCAAGAGAGGTTTTTGCCCAATGTTCAAAGGCTTTTTTCTGTCTTTCGGTAATTTTTTCAGGGAATTTACCGTCTCCATTCAAAAAAAGTTTTTCATTAAGCACAAAATCTTCTATTGAATGTTCTGCTTCTGCAGCTTCATTTTTCTTTTTGTCTGTAAGAAAATAACTGTGAGGAATCGTAAAGCCTGAAAAACTCTGTTCTGCGGATGAAAAAAATGCAGTATTTTTTGCATAAAGCCTGATAAAAGCCGTGCTTGCATAGTCGGTTTCCTGAATCCCCAATGCCCTGCGTTTTTCCTTGCTCAAAAAAGAGAGAATTCTGCCTGGAACAGTAAGAGCTTTCTGACTTGCATTCAGTACAAAATTAACGTCAAAAGCCGAAACTGCGGCAACCTTATAGTTGAAAATTGAAACGCCTTCAGTTTTATGCTGTTTCTGGTAAGTTTTTTCCTCCAGCTCGCTTACAAAAAAAGCAAAAGGATTTTGCAGATGTGCCTCAAATGAACTTTCAATGTCTGTAAGCTCTGCTAAAAATGAAAGGCAATGGCCCAAAATCAGATTTGCATCTTCGCTGAATTTTTTTTCGTCTAAAAAATCGGACTTAAAAGTGAACCATGCCGTCTGAATTTCTGCAAATGTTTTTGCCGTACAGAATTTTTTTACATCTGCTTTCAGTGTTTTATAAAAAATCAATTCGAGTTCTGTTGTATTGCCAGTGTTTCCAGCTTGCAAAGCTTTTTCCCAGGAGTCGATTGTAAAACTTTCAGGGCTGTCCTTGTAGCTGCACAGGCATTTTCTGAGACAGCCTTCGCGCACAAGGTTTTCTCCAAGTTTTTTTTCTTTCCAGGGAATGTACATGTCCGTAAGCATGGAACGCACGCTTTCGTAAGAAAATTTACTGTCATAACAGTCTCTTATCTGAGTGAAAATCTGACCTGCCGAGTTGGTACACAAGGAGCTTCCTGCGCGCATTACAAAAGGAATGGCATAAAGTGAAAGTTCGCGCTCAACATAAGGCTTAAAAATTTCGATTTCAGGAATGTTTACTGCTATTTTATTCCACGGGATTCCCTGCTTTTCATGAAGTTCACGGATTTTTAAGGCAGTTTTCCTAAGTTCAGTCCTTGCGTTAGTGTAGGATATTATCGGTGGATGTTCATTTTGATTATCCAGCTCATTTAATGCTTCCTGAGCTGATTGTGCATACGCATTTTTGGCAATGAAACTTATGATTTCAACATTTTCAGAGTTTTCGAGAATATTTTTGTAGTCCGTAAAGTCTTCAAGAATTTCAGGAAAAAACAGTATGAATTTTGTGTTTGAAGTGGAAAAATCGATTTCTTCCCAGGAAGGTTCAAAAAGCTGATTTTTTTCAAGAAAATCAGAATACTGGGCATAAAGCGTCAGAAAATCCTGATTTTCTCCGTCTTCCAGCGAATTTTCATCAAGAGATCTGTCCGCTGCATCAAATTTTTTTTTCCAGTTGCCAAGAGAAGGCAGCAGTCTGGCAATCCATGAACCAAAAGAATCCGAGGTTTCAGAAAATTCTGGCGAAATAATCGTAGTAAAAAGCCCTTTGCCTTCGTTTTTTACCGCCTGCCTGTTTTTTTCGATTATCTGCATTGCAAAAATTTTTCTCAGCAGAGACGGAACAGCATTGAACTGCTGCCGGCGGATTTTTATGCTAGAGCCTTTAAAATTGTCCCAGGCAATGAACCTTTCTGTTGCAACAGCCTTTATATGTGTACTTGTAATGATTTGTTCAGCCCATGTATTTGCGTCAATATCTGTCGGAAAAACAAAAACAGAGTTTTCATTTGTTATGTTTTTTAAGATTGTGTCCTGAATCAGGGTAAAAATTTTCCCATAAGGCTTGTTCTGAGATGTAAAAGAACTTTCAAAATTTTCCATATTCAGAAAGTATAGCATAAAAAAAGCCAATCGGCTATTATAAATCCATGACATCAATAGAATTACCAGAAAAACTTTATGGCGTGCATATACATTTTGTCGGCATCAAAGGAACCGGCATGGCAGCCCTTGTAGAAATACTTTCCAGACAGGGAGCTGTCATTACAGGCAGTGACGTAAGCGAACATTTTTACACAGATGAAGTTCTTGCAAAAGCCGGTGTAAAGGTTTTGCCATTTTCTGAAAAAAACATAACATCGGAAATTCAATATGTAATTTATTCTTCGGCATACAGCCCTCAGAAAAATCCAGATTTAATGGAAGCTCAGCGACAGAAAATTCCCATGCTTCTTTATTCTCAGGCACTGGGCTGCCTTTCTGAAACAGCATATTCCTGTGCCGTTTGCGGTGTCCATGGAAAAACTACAACTACTGGGCTTGCAGGCTCGATTATTTCAGGGCTTGCACTTCCCGCACAAATCCTTGCAGGCAGCCAGATAACATCGTTCGGCGGTAATTGTACTTTGACAAATGAGGCATTTCTCCAGAACCTCCAGAAAAATCGTAAAATCATGGCAGAAAAATCCTGCATGACAGATGATACAGACGAAAAGCAAATCTTTATTGCAGAAACCTGCGAATATCAGCGGCATTTTATGTCCTTCAGCCCAAAAAAAATCATCCTTACAAGCGTAGAAAGTGACCATCAGGATTATTACCCGACGTATAATGATATACTAAACGCTTTTGTTGATTTTATCTGCCGTCTGCCTGAAAAAGGTCAGCTCATTTACTGTGCCGATGACTCAGGCGCTTGTGAAGCGGCCATACTTGCAAAGCAAAAACGTCCAGACATTTGCCTGATTCCTTACGGCGAAAAGGCTTCCGCACAAGAAGGCTACCGGCTGCATGTCGGCAATGTAGAATCTGCCTGCCAGAATTTTTCAATTGAAGGCCCCGATTCTTTCAAAGGCTCTTTTAAGCTTTACGTGCCAGGCCTTCATCTTGTAAAAAATGCCTGTGCTGCAGTCGCCTTAAACTGCGAACTTTTAAAAACACATGGACTGAATCCTGCAGAATATGCTGAAAAAATGGCAGAAGGTGCTGCAAAATTTAAAGGAGGCCGTCGCAGGAGCGAAGTTACAGGCATTACAGAAAATGTTCACGGCGATTCTGTCGTGTTTATTGACGATTACGGCCATCATCCGACGGCAATCCGCACAACTCTTGCAGGCTACCGGGAGTTTTACAAAGGACGAAAAATCATTGTTGATTTTATGTCGCACACTTATTCCAGAACAGCCTCACTTTTTGACGAATTTGCCTTCAGCTTTGATGAAGCTGATGAAATTATCTTCCATAGAATATATTCATCGGCCAGAGAAAATGCAGATGATTTTTCTGTAACAGGAGAAAAACTGTACGAAAGGGCAAAAGAAAAATACCATGAAAAAATTCATTATTTCAATGAAATCATGGATTCCGCTGACTTTCTTGAACAGGAATTGAATCAGAAAGCCGGAGAAAAATATCCGGAAGGCTATCTTTTTGTAACAATGGGTGCAGGTGACAACTGGAAAATCGGCCGCTCATTGTTTGACTTGCTTCAGAAAAAAAAGCATTCAGATTGCCACTAATCTGCATTTTTTAGCATAATTTGCATTGGCAAAATTGAATTGGAAAACCCAAAAAAAAAGAGGAACAATATGAACAGCATGACAGGCTATGCCTTTAAAGAATCTGCCAGTGAGCAGATGAATATTTCAGTTGAAATAAAATCCGTGAATTCGCGGTATCTGGATCTGACAATTAATCTGCCACCCTATTTGAACAAACTTGAAAACCGCCTGAGAGCGCTCGTAATGCAGAAAATTCAGCGCGGAAAAGTTGACATTTACATAAAAGTCAAAAATTTTACATCTTGCGAAACTGTAACTGCCGATGTTGAAGCCGCCAAAGCCTTTTACAGCGCACTTAAAAATGTAGCAGAAGCAATCGGAAAATCCACAGAAGACATTCCGCTTTCACTTGTGATAGCCCAGAACGGAGTTTTAATTGCAGAGCCTCAGTACGACGTTGAAAAATACTGGAAGAATCTTGAACCGCTTTTTGCCGATGCACTTGAAAACTTTCTTGCAGACCGCCGCCGTGAAGGCGAAAATCTTGCAAAAGATTTGTTTGAAAAACTTGCAAAACTCGACGAATGTGCTGCTTTCTTTAAAAACTGGCAGCCCAAAATGGAAGGCTTTTTCAAAGATTTAATCACCAGAAAATTCAATGAACTTCTAGGCGATGGGGCAGACCAGCAGAGAATCATGACAGAAACTGCCGCTATGCTCGTAAAATACACAATTAATGAAGAAATTGTCCGCCTTCAAAGCCATCTGCAGGCTCTTCGCAACGAAATGACGCAAAATCCCGTACCCGGCAAAAAAATGGACTTTCTCTGTCAGGAAATTAACCGCGAAATCAACACAATCGGCAGCAAAAATCAGTTTACAGAAGTTGCAGCCATGGTAATTACCGCAAAAGATTCCCTGGAAAATATCCGCGAACAGGCAAGAAATGTAGAATAGTTTTTCTTCGGGCGTTCCAGACGGTCTTTTTCAAAGCCCGTCTGTCAGGCCATCCGGGGTTCCGCTTTTTGCTCCATTCGGAAAGTGGCTGTCCAATTAGCTTTCCATGCTGTTTTTTTCGGAATGACACTATTAACTTTATTTTTGGGACAGCCCCTCTCCGAACGCCTGCGGCGCCCCTACTGTCCTTAACGCATTTTTATGCATTGAATATTTTCAAAGGCGTTGTAAAAACATTGACTTTAAAGAAAACTGACTTATAATTTTTATCAGAAAAGTTGGTTTAAACTTAAAAGTTTGTTTTTGCAGGAGAGAATTGTAAGGGCATTTTTATGAAGTTGAATTTTACGAAACGACAGTACTTTTTTCTATTATTTTCTTCTATTGTATTACTGTTGATTTCTCTCCTTGCTCTGTTTCTTAACACAATTTTTGTTTATTCTGAAAGCTTTGAAAAATTTTCCGATATAACAAACCTCATTCTGAAAGTTGCGTTTTTTCTGGTTATTTTGCAGATGATTCTGACTTTGATGCATGGCAATTTTGTTGCAGAAACCTTTGATTTTTACAAAGGCTCTCAGTTTGTTCAGACAGCCCTTGCAAAAAAATTGAAAATTCTCAGCAGACGCAGGAACATTGAAAATACAGCCGTAATCATACTTGACCTTAACGGCCTCAAATTTATAAATGATTTTTTCGGCATGGAAAAAGGCGATGAAATTCTTTTTACTTTTTCGAATTTTATACAAAAAGCCGCTGGAAATGCTTTTTTTACCGCACGCTTTGGCAGCGATGAATTCATCTGCGTGGATGAGAACTCTTCCAAAGAAAAAATTCAGCAGTTCAGAAACGAACTTGAAAGGCTTGTTTTATCCTACAATGAAAAAAATCAGATAAAAATGTCATTTTCAATCGGCTTTGAAATTTCAACAGCTGAAAATAAATTTTCAATACATGAGCTTTTTCATGCCGCTGACATGGATATGTACCGGAACAAACGCTCTGCAAAAAACAAAGACCGCCGCATTTTCGGCAAAATTGATCCTGTTACAAACTTGTATTCTAATGAATGTTTTGCACAGATAATAGAAGAACATATTTCCCTAGATTCAAAAAAAAGGCAGCTTGCCGTTGAATTTTCAAATTTTTCTAATTTCTGTTTTTCAAGCAGTCTTTCCGAAAATCCACTTTCTAACGAAATTTTAAAATCCTTTGCAGACCTCCTTGGTGAATCAAAAAATACAGTCTGTGCAAGCAGGCTTTTTTCAGATTATTTCGTTGTTCTTCTGGATGTCAGTTCAATGACGCACCGCGAAATTGAGCAGTATATTTACCTTCGCAACAAAAAATTTAAGGAAAAAGTTGCTGACAGATACAGCCTTTGCAATTTTTCTGTAAATTCAGGCATTTATATTGTTCAGGAACCTTCAGAATGCGTTGCAGAAATGGTTCAGTTTGCCAACATAGCAAGAAACGATTCCTTAAAAAAGGAAAACGGTGTTTGCATATATTCTCCAGGCTTTGATGATTTTTCTCAAAAGCGGCAGGAGATGCTCAGCGCATTTAAGTCGGCTCTTGAAAAGGATGAATTTGCGGTATATCTCCAGCCAAAGATTTCAACGGAGGATGACTCAATCAATGGAGTAGAGGCGCTTTCGAGATGGACTTTTGAAGGTGCAGTACGCTGGACACCTGATGAGTATATTCCTGTTCTGGAAACAAGCGGTGATATAATTCTTCTGGACTATTATGTTTACAGAAAAATTTTTTCATGGCTTTCAATGCGCAGCCGCAGCGGTCAGGAGTACATAAATATTTCCCTGAATGTTTCTCCTGTTCATCTGAACAATCCGTCCCTGTTTTTTGATTACATAAACAAGCTGGAATTGCAGTATGCCGTTCCGACTGAATACATAACTTTTGAACTTTCAGAAACTGGCTACATGCAGAAAAAAGAAAATGTAGCGCTTTTTATAAAGGTTCTGCATGAAATGGGCTTCAAAATTTCGCTTGATGATTTCCGTTACGATTATTTTTCTATCGGCTCTCTGGAAAACATCCCGTTTGATGAGATAAAAATATCACACAATGTAAAGGATGAAGATTTTTCATTTTCAGACCGCATGATTTTAAAAACAGTCATCGGCATGATAAAGGAAATGGACAAGGTTGTAGTTTGCGAAGGCATAGAAAACCGCAGCCAGATTGATTTCCTTAAAAATGAAAAATGCGATTTAATTCAAGGCTTCTACTATTCCAAACCCATTCCCCTGGACTCATACAACGAATTCTGCAGCAATTTTGCCTCAGTGTGAAAAGTTTGTGAGTCAGTAAGTCAGGGGCTTTTTGACTTTTTTTCTGTTTTTGATTATATTCAAAAAATGAATGTTATGAACAGTGATGTAGCAGTTTTGCAGAATATTGCAGATACGCTTAAACAAGAGCCTTTAGCAAGTCAGAGGGTTCTTGCGGACAATGCTGGCATTTCAATTGGTCTCATGAATGCAATTTTGAAACGTTTTGTTGAGCGTGGCTGGATAATGCTTTCTAATGTGAATTTGCGAAAACTTTCTTATGCAATAACACCTGCAGGAATGGTTGAACTTACGCAGCGAAGCCAGAGATTTGCAAAACGCACTTTTGAACTTGCTGGAAGATATAACGAAACTCTCTGTAATGCTGTATTTAAAGCAAAAAGTCAGGGGAAAAAAACAATGATTCTGTATGGCAAAAGCTATATAAAATTCCTTCTTGTTTATGCCTGCCAGACTTATGGACTTACATTTAAAGAAAAATTAGAAGATGAGCAGATTGAAGAAAATGCTTTTTGCGTAGCAGGGGAATTGTGTGAAAATGCCGTCATTGAAAACCTTAAAAAACAGGGCTGTTTAAGTCTTTTAGATCTGATTGAAGGGTAGCCACCAGAAAATTATGGAATACTACTGCATAATGGTAAATACTGGTAAGGAACAGCATTTTAAGAAAAATGCACTTGCAGCCCTTAAAGAGAAATTTCCTGATATTCAGTTTTTTTTCTTTCAGAGAATGTTAAAGACAAATAAAGGTGAATGTTTTGAGAAGGCCGCTTTTTCCAGGGTATGTTTTTTTTCAGGTGGAAGAACTGACAACAGAATTTTTTACTGCTTTGCGGCATGTCAAAGATTTCTGCCGGATTCTGCGCGATAATGCAAATCCTGTTAAGTTTACTGGTACTGCCCTTTAATAACTGAAACTTTTTATACATAACGGCGAACACTGGGGGAATATCACAGGTGCAGTTTCTTCCAGGAAAAAAATCCGGGTCATTTCAGGACCACTTGTCGGCCTTGAAGAAAATATTTACAAAGTAAACAAAAAACGCAAGCGTATAACAATTGAGTCCTCTTTAACATCTGACGGGAAGCGTTTTGACCTCTTTTACGAAGACGTTGAACTCGTACAGGAATAATGCCCCTTTGAATAAGTTGCATAACAGCGGTTTTTATTTTATCATTTAAGAATGACAGATAATGAAAATAAAATTAATGCCTTAAAAGAAAAAAAGAAAAAACTCGAAGGCAGCAGAAATTTAATTGCCGGACTTTTTGTTTTGCTCGGATATTACATTTTTGATTCATATAGGGAAGGAATCGCATCGTTTTTTTACTATATAATAATTGGAAGTTTTATGGCCGTTGACCTGGCTCTTTTTGTTTATGTTTCTCTGGCTATCCATAAACTTGCAGCAGAATCAGAGAAAATAGAAAATTCTGCTCTGCAGTGAATTTTGATTTTTTTTGAAAAAAAGTAAAAGGATTAAATACCTAGGATTAAAATAAAGAACTGAGGATCAATAAAAGAAAGTTTTAAGTCTAGCGATGTTTTTTAACTTAGGTAAATATACAGTATTTATTGGTGGCTTGGGGACTGCAAAAGTACCGTTGCAAAATTGATTTCAATCTTTTCATGGCTTGAAAAGGTATTCTATCGTGAGATTATGATGTAGACTCTTTTGATTCAAGCAATTT
The DNA here is from genome assembly GCA_016296655.1 of Treponema sp. GTDB lineage: Bacteria > Spirochaetota > Spirochaetia > Treponematales > Treponemataceae > Treponema_D. Next base: position 47,499 of record JAEDIW010000016.1, read on the forward strand.
CCGTTATCTATATAGCAATCAGCTGTAGGTAGAAGATAATTTTTGCGTATAACATTTTACAGACTGTCGCAGAGTAAAATATA
>JAEDIW010000017.1 GCA_016296655.1 Treponema sp.
GGCAGCTGTTCCAGGCTCACCTCCAGATGTGCCAAATGGGTCGGCAGCTGTTCCAAGGTCGTCGCCAGATGTGCCAAACGGGTCGGCAGCCGTTCCAAGGTCGTCGCCACCTGTTGCAAACGAGTCTGCACTTGCTCCAGGCTCACCGCCACCTGTGCCAAACGGGTCGGCACTTGCTCCAAGTCCATCTCCACCTGTGCCAAACGGGTCGGCATTTGTTCCAAGACCATCGCCACCTGTGCCAAACGGGTCGGCAGCTGTTCCAGGCTCACCGCCAGATGTGCCAAATGGGTCAGCAGCTGCTCCAGACTCATCGCCACCTGTGCCAAACGGGTCGGCACTTGCTCCAAGACCATCGCCACCTGTTGCAAACGGGTCGGCAGCTGTTCCAGGCTCATTGCCAGATGTGCCAAACGGGTCAGCAGCTGTTCCAAGACCATCGCCACCTGTGCCAAATGGGTCAGCACTTGTTCCAAGGTTGTCGCCAGATGTACCAAACGGGTCGGCAGGCTCATTAAAATCAAAGCCATCCAAATCAAAATTATCTAAATCAAAATCTGAATCAGGCAGAGAAAAATCAGTATCGGTTTCAGGCTTTTTTGCAGCCGTACCACCATTCAAAATTGAATCCAAATCAGGAATTACAGACTCTACAGCGGCACCCTCATTTCGTGAATTATCAGGTACGCCAAAATCAAAATCCCCCGCAGAATCAGCTGATTTATTTTCAGATTTATTTTCAGTTCTATTTTCGCTTATATCAGCAGAATTCCTGTCATCTTTTTCAGGCATTCCAAAGACAAAATCCTGACTATCGTCATCCTCATAAATATCCTCTGGAATTGCAAAAATAGCCGGCTTTTCGCCACGAGATGCACGAACCTTAACTTCGTCACCAATTTTGAGTACATCTTTAGAAAACTGTTGTAATTGTTTTTTTCCCGGCATTTGACTTTGATTTTACTCCCCTACAAAGCGGCAATCAATAGCAGAAATTTCCCACCTATCTATATGATTTTCGGACTTTTTTCAAATCACCTTTACTAAATTAAAAAAAATACCCATCCCCTATTGTTTTTCATTTTTTTATGGAGCAACAGCATGGACAGACGGCTGTTCCAGGGTTCCGCTTCCGCTTCAGCCTGCGCATCTGGGCAGTCCCATCTGCGCAGGCCGCTTTGCGCCCTTCCATAGCCGGCTAGTCAGGCTTCGGCAAATTGTTTTTCACTTCTGCAAAATTCAGTTCATTTTTCCCCTTTTTTTCTGCAAAAACAACAGAGGTCTTAATTAAAATTGTCACATGTGATAATATATCCGCACTCTTTTTTAAGGATTTTTTATGGACGAACAAGCTGTTGCACAAAAACTTCTGGAAGAAAAAGATACTGATTCCAGAACAAGAACTTATTCAGGCCCTATGGGGAAAATTATTACAGTTCTGCTTTGTATATGGGTCGGATTTCAGCTTTATTTCAGTACAGTTGGAATGATTAGCGCTGTAAATCTGCGGGCCTTTCACTGTATTTTCCTGCTGCTTTTTACTTTTCTGCTTTATCCAGCATTTAAAAAAGAAAACCGCAGACGAAAATTGCCTGGCATTCTCGATATTTTTTTTATTGCAGGAGCAATTTTTACTTTTGGCTATCTCATTACCCATTATACTGCAATTGCCCGCTCTGGCGGAAGAGTAAATCAGTTTCAAGTTTATCTGGCTCTTGGAGCTCTGATTGTAGTTTTTGAAGCAGCTCGCAGAACTTCATTTAATCTTGCAGTCCTTGCACTTTTTTTCCTGGCATATAATTTTTTTGGGGCTTTTATTCCAGGTCAGCTCGGACACAATGGTTTTACCCTAAAGCGTGTACTTATTACTCAATTTTGGGGAACACAAGGTGTGCTTGGGGTCGGAATCGGAGTTTCAGCAACATACATTTTTCTGTTCGTTGTTTTCGGTTCCTTTTTAAAATATTCAGGCTTTTCTAAGTTCATCAATGATTTTTCACTGACTTTAGTAGGACAAACTCCAGGAGGTCCTGCAAAGGTTGCGGTTCTGGCTTCAGCTTTAATGGGTATGATTAACGGTTCTGCAGTTGCAAATGTTGCTACAACAGGAACTATCACAATTCCGCTTATGAAACAGACCGGCTACAAAAAGGAATTTGCAGCTGCAGTTGAAGCTACAGCCAGTACAGGAGGTCAATTCTGTCCGCCTATTATGGGAGCTGTAGGTTTTGTAATGGCAGAATTCCTGAATATGAGTTACACAAAGGTAATGATTGCGGCTATTGTTCCAGCCCTGCTCTATTACACAGGAATCCTTCTTGCAGTTCATTTTGAAGCAAAGAGGCTTGGACTCTCAGGGCTTTCCAAGGAAAATATTCCGGATGCCCTTAAAGTGCTTAAAGAACAGGGGCATCTTGTCCTGCCGTTGATTCTGCTGATTGCCATGATGATAAAAGGGTTTACACCTCTACTTTCCGCTGTTGCTGCAATTTTTGTAACAATCGGTGCCAGCTGGATTAGGAAAGAAACCCGCATGACACCTGATAAAATACTTGCAGCATGCGTAGAAGGTGCAAAAGGTGCTGTCGGAGTTGGAGTTTCCTGCGTAATAATCGGTGTCATCATTGGAACTGTTACCCTTACAAGCCTTGGATTAAACATGGGCTACATGATTTTGGACATTGTTCCAAACCATAATATTTACATTACAGGAATTCTTGTAATGATTATGTCTTCAATTCTTGGGATGGGAGTACCAGGAGTTGCAGCATACGTAATTGTTCAGGCCGTTGCCGTTCCAGTTCTTATAAAAGTTGGAGTTATGCCGGTTGCAGCCCACATGTTCTGTTTGATTTATGCATGTCTTTCAAACATTACTCCTCCTGTTGCAATCAGCTGCTATGTTGCTGCAGGAATCGCAGGCAGCAATCAACTTAAAACAGGGTTACTGTCTGTTCGTCTGGGACTTGTAGGATTCCTTATTCCATTCTTTTTTCTGGGAACGCCGGTTCTTCTTCTGGGCTCTGGCGAAGGTTACACTGTGGGGATGGCTTTATGGAGTACAGTTACTGCCCTTATTGGAACTGCTGCCTTGGTTGCAGGCCTTGAAGGCTGGCTATTAAAACGAGCTTCCATAGCCGAAAGAATAATTCTGCTTGCCGTTGCACCATTACTGCTTCATGCAGGATTTACAACCGACATGATAGGAATCATAATGCTGCTTTTTGTCTGTATTTTTCAGGCATTTTTCAAAAAGAAAAAAAATAAGTAATTTCTGCTTATTTTCGCATAAATAGTTTTCTAAAAGGAGAGGATCAATTATGAAAACAACAAAAGTTGCAGCAGCTGTTCTTGCTGCCGTTCTTTCAACAGGTTTTGTTTCTGCCCAGAACCATAAGCCTGTAACCATTAAATTCCCAACTGCAGGTGCTTCAGGGGCGCTATATGCTGTTGGAGCTGCCATTACAAATATGTGGGACAGCAAAATCAGCTTTGTAAAAGCTTCAAGTCAGGCTTCAAACGGAGGCATTGACAACCTTAACCAGATTGCTGACGGGGAATCACAGGTTTCAATCGCAATCAGCTCAAACTGCTACCAGAGTTTTAACGGAACAGACAGCTTTAAGGGTGCTGCCAACAAAAAACTTCGTGTAATTGCAGGTCTTTACTTTAACCCAAATCAGGTTGTAGTAACAAAAAAATCAGGCATCAAGACACTTGCAGACGTAAAAGGCAAGCATTTCGCAGTTGCAGCAGCAGGTTCTTCTGTAGAAGGTGAATGCAACAACCATTTTACAACTGTTGGAATGAAATACCCAAAAGACATCAAGGCTGAATACATTGCATTCGGTGATGCAGCTGATATGCTTCAGAACGGAACGATTGACGGTGCATGGATTATGAGCGGTACACCTGCAGCAGCCGTTTCACAGGCTTGTTCGGCAGGCTGTACACTGGTTAACATCGATGATTCAGTTATTGCTGCCCTTCAGAAAAAATTCCCATGGTATGCAAAATACACAATTCCAGCAGGAACTTATCCAGGACAGACAGCTGACGTTCAGACATCTGCAATCAAAATGGTAATGTTCTGCAATACAACTCTTGATGATGAAACAGTTTATCAACTTACAAAGACTTTGTGGGAAAACATTGACGCTCTCGGTCAAGCCCAGAAAAATCTAAAAGGTCTCACACCACAAAATGCGGTAAAAGACATTGCAGGTCTTGAACTGCACAACGGAGCAAAACGCTATTACAAGGAAATCGGTGTAATAAAATAGCAGAAGATTAAGAAATCCCTGAAAATTCATTTTTCAGGATCTCTATTTTCAAATTTTATGCTGTTTTCCATTTCGTATTGCATAAAATTGCATGAATATGTATACTCCAGAACATCAGTTTTTCACGGTATGTGCAAACTGATTCTCTGGAGAGTCTCCTGATATGCAGGAGCGCCGAAGGGTTAAGGCCAAAAGGCTGATATCTCAGGCACAAAGGACAGAGCAATACTTGCTGTTCTATACTCTTTAGAGAGCCACCAAAATTAACGGTGGCTCTTATCTTTTTAAAGGGGATTTTCTGAGTTCTTCAGAAAATCTAAAAGGACACTATATGTCTTTCGATTCAATTCTCAATGCCATTGATGATATTGTCTGGGGTAGGCCGACAATCATCCTTATTCTGGCAACAGGTCTGTTACTGACCATCCGTCTGCGCGGTATGCAGTTTTCCAAGCTGATACGTGCATTTAAATCAATTTTCCGTAAAGGTGACGGCGAAAGTGGAGAAGTTTCAAGTTTTGGCGCACTTTGCACAGCACTGTCTGCAACAATCGGTACAGGAAACATTGTAGGTGTTGCAACTGCAATTGCAGCCGGCGGACCGGGAGCTCTTTTCTGGATGTGGCTTGCAGCTCTGGTTGGAACGGCAACAAAATATGCTGAATGTATGCTTTCTGTAAAATACCGTGAACAGGCTGCAGACGGACATGTTCTGGGCGGACCTTTCTATACAATCGAAAAAGGAATGAAAGAAGTAACAGGCTTTTCATGGAAATGGCTTGCCGTACTTTTTGCAGTTTTTGGCGTATGTGTAGGTCTTTTCGGTATAGGAACATTTACCCAAATTAACGGTATTGCTTCAGCCGTAAAAAATGCCTTTGACCCGGAAACAAAATATGTAGCATTCAACCTCTTCGGACTTAACTATTCATGGTCAACCGTAATAGCCGGAGCTTTGGTTACTATTTTTTCAGCTCTTGTAATTATCGGTGGTCTTAAACGCATTTCAAAAGTAGCGCAAGTTATCGTTCCTTTCATGGCTGTCCTTTACGTTTTCCTTGGAGTAAGCGTACTTGTAATGAATGCAACAAAAATTCCAGCTGCCCTTTCACTGATTTTCCATGCAGCTTTTGCCCCAAAAGCAGTAACAGGCGGTATGGTTGGAACAATGATGATTGCCATGCAGAAAGGTATTGCCCGCGGTATTTTCAGTAATGAAGCAGGTCTTGGTTCAGCAGCTATTGCAGCTTCTACTGCACAAGTTGAAGAACCAGTTGCACAGGGACTTGTTTCAATGACAGGAACATTTATCGACACAATCATTGTATGTACAATGACAGGACTTTCAATCGTAATTGCCTTTACAAATAACGGAGTTTTCACGCTTCCTGTAAATTCAGCAGGAGAAGTTTTGCGCGGTGTAGACCTTACATCTGCAGCATTCAACACAGTTCTTGGAGGAGACGGAATTTCCGTTCAGTTCCTGCTGATGATATGTCTTATATTCTTTGCATTTACAACAATTCTTGGATGGGACTACTATTCAGAACGCTGCCTCGAATATCTTACAAATGGAAAACTGAAAGCTGTAATGGCTTACAGGATTATTTATATTATTGCAGTAGCAATCGGACCTTACATGACAATCAGCCAGGTCTGGACAATTGCGGACATTACAAACGGCCTTATGGCATGGCCAAACTGCATTGCGCTCATTGTTTTAAGCGGCGTTGCAGCAAAAACTACTCAGGACTTCTTCAAAAAGTATCCTACTTTGGAATCTGAAAACAAATAACCTTTAATACGGCTGGGCAAGGCTGATTTTTCAAAAACCTTGTTTCGGCCGTTTTTTTTTCAGACGAATCTTCATTTTCTTTCAAGTGCTGACCGGCACTTGAAAGAACACTGCATTACACAACAAAAGGCAACTGAACCCTGATTCATCAGAATATAACTCTGCACTCCATAATATTTTTAGCGGACTGCAAGAAAATATCCAAGCCCAATGGCAATTACAACCACAAGAGCAAGCAAAACAACTTTTCCAATAATGCTGCCTGCAGAAACCTTTTCAACTTTTTCCATATTCAGCTTATACTCAAAAATAGTTTTGTCGTTTTCATCATGTACTTTAATATCTTTGTTTGCCATAAGAACCTCAATCTTTTCTGTCAGGTTTTAAACACACCGCATTACACAAAAAAGCCATGCAGCAAGTCTTAGTAAAAAGTACATCTAAAGCCCAGGTTTTTCAAGTCTTTAAAAGATATTATAAAGCCCAAATTTCAAGTTTTCTGTGAAAAGGATTTGTAGTTTACACGAAGCGCAAAAAAAGGAACCATCTGCACCAAACATGCAAATGATTCCTAGGGGTAATTTTATGAGAAAAGCAAACTGCTTTTAATCAAGTTAGGGAAGTGCTGATTAACACTTTGAAGCGATTACTCAGCACTTCCCGTCAAATTGCCGTAAGTCTTTGACTTACGGACAATTAGCTACATTTAAGGTTAACACTGAAAAATCCTCAATAGGATTTATTCAGTGTTTCCTTAGTTCAAGCCGCCCTTTGCCCTAGCCTTTACAAGAGCTTCCTTGAATGCAGTTGAAGTAATCGTAGCTCCGGCAATAATGTCGATGTCTGCACTCTGCTTTTTCATTGCGTCGGCAACAAGTTTTGGCAGGGCAACATCGCCAATTCCGTGAGTTTCATTCTGCTTCAGAATCCTGATGTCTGTCATTTTTCCAGTCATTGTGGTAATCTGCACCTGAATTGCCCCGCCAATACCATTATCAGAAGTTCCAATGTAAGTATTTCCAGCAGAAGGAGATGCAGCCTTTACAACAGGTTTGCCAGATGCAGTCTTTGGAGCATTTCCAATACGTTTAAGCTCTTCAACTTTTTCAGAATATGTCAAAGTTCCTGCTGAACCGCCACGCTGACTGTAATATTCTGCCTTATCAGTCTTTGTGCGGTAATTTGTTTCATCACCTGCAAATTCTGTTTTCAGAGAAGTATCAGCAGTTGCCATGCCATTTGCATCAACAGAAGCTGCTGCACGACCTGCAATAAATCCACTTGTAATTACACGGCCAAGACCATGTACATGCATACCGCCACTTGATTCACCAGCCGCAAACAAAGAAGGAATTACATTGCCGTCCAAATCAACAACCTGCATATCTTTGTTTACGCGCAGGGCAGCAAGCGTATCATGGAGGTTTGGAGTAGCCCACAAAGCATAGAACGGTCCCTTTTCAATTTTGTAATCAAGGGAAGTTTTGCCCCAGTCCTCATCCTTGCCTTTTTCAACAAATTTATTGTAACGGGCAATTGTATCTGCAAGAATCGCAGGATCCATTTTTACATCTTCGTAATATTTGTTTACGATTTTTGAAGCAAGTTCTTCAAGAGTATCAGCCTTAAAAGCATAGCCGTTTTCATAGTCAACAGAATTTTCCATGTCCCAGTCATTGCGGACGGCAGCTTCGCTGTCAAAAATTGCCCAAAGAGGACCTGTCATAGATTCAGCATTACCGTCACCGTCGCGGTCAATGAAAACACTGTTCAAATAGGTGTTCAGGAATTCATAACTCTGCGGAAAGCGGCGCAACTTACAAAGATCTTCGTTACCACAACGCTGTCCAAGCATATTTACCAAAACAAGGCTTGTATAATCAGGGGCAACGCCGCGCTTACGGAACAAAGCCCAAACCTTACTTTTTTCATTAAAGCCATTACCATAGCCGTACTGACAGCCCATTCTGGAAACAGGTCCAATTGCAGCACCCATGTCAACCATGTAGCCGGCAAGAGAACCCATTGCAGCACCAATTTTCATTGCAGCAAGTTCGCCGGAAGCATCTTGGTCAGAAAACGGCATACCTGCAAGACCGTCAAATTCAGGGCCTAGACGCGGATCAAACATAGTACGGAAATTCAGATTACCAATTGAACCACCAGTACAGACAATAACACCTTTTTTTGCACGCACATTTACAGTTTTTTTGGTACAGTCAATATTTCCCTCGCTCATAAAACTCTTCAAAGGTTCGCTCTGACCAGGCATAATATGAGGTGTATAAGAAGCCTGAATTCCCAAAACTTTTCCACCCTTCGGCTCACGGAAAATCGTATCCATGTGATAATTCATAAGGAATTTTCCGCCTTTTTTCCTCAGGCTTTCTTCCAAAGGACGCGTAACGCCAATACCATTATTTTTTGTACCTGTAATATCATTTACCCATTTAGTTGCATCAACATAAGTCATTCTGGCAACACCGTCAGCATCATAACCGCCATCACGATAGTAACCGCGAATCATCGGCTCAATATCCTGAACAATAATGCCTTCACTCAAAATCCATTCGTAACATTCACGCATACTGTTTGCAACAGAACGGACATATTCAGGAGAATTAAAACGAGAATCCAAACCAGAACGAGTATGGTCATAATAATAAAGGTCAGCAGAATCTTCTATTCCAGCAGCTCTCTGAGAAGAAGTTGCACCACCAGCATGAAGCTGACCCTCAGAAACAGCAGCATGTCCACCACAGTCGTAGTTTGCTTCAACAACAATTACGCTTGCACCGTCAACTTTTGCCTTAAGCCCAGCAGGAAGCCCAGAACCACCAGCACCTATAACAACGACATCTGCTTCATAGTCCCATTTTACATCCTTCGCATTGACCAGCGGACCTTCAGCCTTTTTTGCACAGGAAACCGTCAGCAAAATTCCTGCAAAAATTCCATACGCCGTCCAGAGTTTTCCAGACAAACCTCTTTTTCTTGATAGTTTCATTTATCCCCCTAGGAAAAATTTCTCTGCGCCCATCTTTTCTTCAGGGGCCATTTTTGCGTAAACGCAAAAACCGGGCTTTCCAAGGCTCCGGCTTTCGCCTTCGGCCACTGCCTTCTGCAGTGCCTGGCTCCGCCACCTTTCCAATCCCTTGTCCACACGGAAGAGAACCGCAAAAGCCTGAAACCTTTTTTCATCCGAAGCAGAAAAAGCACCAGTTTTACAGACAAAAATCTTTCCTTACATAAAAAGCTTAATTTTCCAGAATTGATTTTTCAATAGTTTTGAAAATAAATGAAACAAAAAAATATGACTTGACATGAAAATTCATTTTTTCCAAAAAAAGCAGGACAACTTCTGTCAAGCAGAATGCCAATTTTTTCTAGAAAAAAGAATTATTTTTTTTAGAGGAGAATCAAATAGTTTTATAGCTGGCACCGGCAAAAAGTTTTTTTGTATATTCATGAGCGGCATTTTTATACAAATCAGCAGCAGAGCCTTCTTCCACCAGTCGCCCCATACACATTACACCAATTTTGTCACAAAAATAGCAGGCAACCTTTAAATCATGCGTAATAAAAAGCATACTCAAATTACGTTCCCGTCTTATCTGTGCAAGCAAATTCAAAATCTGAGCCTGAATGGAAACATCAAGGGCGCTTACAACTTCATCACAAATCAAAAAATCAGGATTCATAATCAAAGCTCTTGCAATGGAAATTCTCTGCCTTTGTCCGCCAGAAAATTCTGCCGGCCTTTTTTCCAAATCATTTTCACTCAAACCAACTTCCTGCATAAGCAGCAAAGCCTTTTTTCTTGCATCCTCTTCACCTTTCCACATAGACGAATGTTTTAACCCAGAAGTCAAAATACTGTACACATTCATCTTCGGATTCAAAGAACGTGCCGGATCCTGAAAAACATACTTTACCTTTTCCCGATAATTTTTCAACTGGTTACGGTTCAGTTCGGATATATTCTGAGCCTGACTGTTTTTCTGTGGACTAAACAAAATTTTGCCAGAATCAGGCTTATACATTCCGATTAACATTCGCGCAGTAGTTGTTTTTCCGCAACCAGATTCACCTACAAGTGCATACGTTTCTCCCCTTTTTATAGAAAAGCTCACGTCATTTACAGCATAAACTTTTTTATCGGAACGGGCAAAAGCTCCAGCCTCCAGTTTAAATTCCTTTACAAGATTTTCAGCCTGAATTATAAAATCACTCATTGTACCCCCTAACGTTCCGTTTCTGATTTTTTATTTTCAGTTGAGTCAAACGAAAAGCCTGCAAAAGTTTTCAATTCACCGTCCGTATAATGCTTTCCAAATTCCGGCAGGCAGGAAAGCAGAGCCTTTGTATATTCATGCTGTGGATTTTTGCAAACCTGCATAGACTCGCCGGCTTCTACAATTTTGCCACCATACATTACGGCAATTCTGTCAGAAATCTGTGCAACAAGTTCAACATTATGGCTTATAAAAATTATTGTAAGGTTTCTTTCTTTACGAAGCTTCAAAAGCAAGTCAATTATCTGAGCCTGGATAGTTACATCCAGAGCTGTCGTCGGCTCATCTGCAATCAAAAGCTGGCAATTTTGGGCAAGAGCAAGGGCAATTCCGATTCGCTGCAGCTGACCGCCAGAAAATTGATGGGGAAAATTTACAAGCCGTGTTTCTGGAGATGGAATTCCAACTTCCGCAAGCAGCTGAACAGCTTTTCTGTCAGATTCTTTTCTAGAAATATCAGGAATATCATTGCGGAAAGTTTCAAAAAAAACACTTGAAACATTCTGCAGCGGATCAAAAGATCTTCCCGGCTCCTGAAAAATCAAGGCAATTTTTTTTCCACGGTATTGACGCAACTGTTCAGGCTTTAATCCCAGCAAATCAACTCCATCGTAAAAAATCTGACCTGAAATCTGTGCATTTTTTGGCAAAAGATTTGGAATTGCAGAAGTTGAAACAGATTTTCCGCTGCCAGACTCTCCTACAAGGCCAAGTATTTCACCTTTTTTTACAAAATATGAAATGCCACGAACAGCATTGACTTCAACACGCTCCGTTCCTCTCAGCACAGAAAAGGTAACTTTCAAATTCCTTACAGAAAGCAAAGCATCTTTTTCTTCTGAACTGCAAGAATATCCAGCGTCTTTTCCGACATTTTCAGATTCGGCAGCTTCAGTCAGGCATGGTTTTTGCTTAAGTTTTTTAAATGAATGAAACACTGCATGATACGGATCAAAAAAATCCCGCAGAGCATCTCCAAAAAAATTGAAAGCCAGCGTTACCAGAAGCAAAAGCCACACAGGAATCAAAAGCCATGGATAATGCTGAAGATTGCTCAAAGTTGAAATATCTCTGTTAATCAGTGAACCCCAGCTGACTGCAGGATCTGCAATGCCAAGTCCAAGATAAGAAAGCGTTGTTTCGCTCATTATAAATCCAGGTACACTCAAAGCCGCACTTACAATCAAAAGACTTGAAATCTGTGGAATAATCTGGAAAAAAATGATTTTCTGCGATGGAATGCCTTCCAGTGTTGAATTCAGTATAAAATCTTCTCTTTTTACAGAATGAACGATTCCACGTATTGTTCTTGCACTTCCAGGCCAGCCGACCAAAGACAAAATTACAGTTATGAGCATGTAGGAAGTTCCGCTGTCCATTTTTGTGTTCAACAGAGAGCGCAGAAATAAAATCAGGTAAAGCCCCGGAATCAGCATAAAAAACTCTGCAAATCTCATGATTGACCAGTCAGCCGCACCTCCATAAAAACCTGCAATACCGCCCAAAGTTATAGCAAGAAAAAGCGCAATGGCAGAAGCAACAAATCCGATTGTCAGCGAAATGCGGCTTCCATAAACAATTCGGCTGAACAAATCCCGGCCTAAACCGTCAGCACCCATTAAAAATATCGGGTAAACCTCTGCATTTTCACCAGAACCATTTTTTTCGCCAGAGGATTCACCGTCCGAGCTTACGGTTCCAATTCCAAAAAAATGCAGGTCTGAGGGAATAAGTCCCCAAAGTTTGTATTTCTGACCATGCACAAAAAATTTCACCTTATGATGAAAACCAGCGCCTTTTACCTTTGCATAATCCCACTTTATAGGATTTATGACACGACATTCCCGTGCGCACAGGCCATTAGAATCAAATTCAACATTAGCCGGATGAAAAACAGCATTTTCAAAAGTATACGTAGGAGTGTACGGTGCAAAAAATTCAGCAAAAATCATTATAAAATACAAAAGTAAAATAAATATTAGAGAAGCCGTGGCTATTGGCTGTGTTTTTAAAAACTGCATGAATTTTTTCATCTGTCGTTTCCTCCTGCATAGCGGATTCTTGGGTCAACAAAAGCAAGAAGAATGTCAGAAAATACCATTCCCGCAAGAACTAAAAATGAAAGGAACATAGTATTTGCAAGAACAAGATTTATATCTTCCTGCAGAACAGCCTCATACATAAGCCGCCCTATTCCCGGATAAGCAAAAATAATTTCAAGAACAATCGAGCCGCTGAACAGACCAGCAAGAAGATTTGCACTGCCCGTTATATACGGATTCAAGGTATTGCGGAAAGCATGGCAAAGATAAACACGTCTTTCACTTATACCCCTTGCCCGCAAAGCCATAATGTAAGGCATTCCCATCTGGTCAAGCATAGTTGCACGAATCATACGCATTGTGCTTCCAATTCCACCCAAAAAAGCTGCAAACAGAGGCAAAAAAACATGATAAACATAAGAAAAAACAAATTTTCCAGGCGCAGAACTGAATGGAAAATCAGGATAGGCAGTTACAGGAAAAAGGTGCGTAACAGAAGCAAACAGCTGAAGCAGAATCAGCAGCAGAATTCCAGGAAAAGCATGGAAAAACAGTGCAAAAAATGTTGCTGCAACATCAATTTTCGTACCTGCCTTGCTTGAAAAAAACACTCCCAGCAAAAATGAAAAAAAAGTTATGAATACAAGTGAAATAAGGTTTAGAATCAAGGTATTTACAATGCGGGAACGAATCAAAAATCCTACTGGAGCTCTGGAAATCAAACTCAAGCCCAAATCATGATGAATAATAACCCGATTCAGCCATGCAAAATACTGAACATAAAAAGGTTTGTCCAACCCCAGCTGAGAACGAACAAGTTCATACTGCTCAGCACTCATAGCCGTATCAGCAGAGGAAGAAAAACCACTTACAGAAGAAGTTCCCTCACCTCCAGAAGCAGAAGTCATAAGCTGCTGTGTCATAAACTGGTCGACAATATCACCGGGGGCTAGTTCCATAAGTGCAAACAGTGCAAAGCCCAGCAGAAAAAGCATAGCAAACATTGTTACCAGCCTGCTGACAATAAAGGACAGCAGAGGCTTTTTCATTTTAAAACAATGCCATGGATAACACAGAATTTTCCAAATATTCTTTATTTTTTGACTCAAAATCTCAATTGTTTTCATATTTTCCGCCTGTTTACTGGGCAAGCCAGATTCTTTCTGTCATAGAACCATGCAGACTGTCAAAATAAAAATTTGTTTGATTCCATTTGTTCCTGATTGCAAAAAAGGTACGCGGAGAAATCAAATAAATCACAGGACACTGCTCCAGCATGATTCTCTGGTATTCATCCCAAATTTTCTGTGCTTTTTCAGTATCTATAGTAAAGGAACCTTCGTTATAAAGGTAATCAATTCTTGCTTCCCATTCCGTTGCAGGCTCCTTCTGCAAAGGGTACCACAAATGCAGCGGGCCATTTGACAGCCAGACATTAGGTCCCTGCGACGGCCAGAAATTTACCCCAAGAGCAATAATGACAGACTGCCAGTCATAAGTTCCTGTCAGCTGTTCAATCAGTTTCTGAAAATCTAGCTGCCTGACATTAAGCGTTATTCCAACTTTTAAACATTCATCCGCCAGAATCTGCGCAATATCACTGTTCACAGGCACACTAGAAGGTATGCTTATATCAAAAACAACTTTTATTCCGTTGCTGTCATATAAAAAACCATCCTCATGCATGGAAAATCCAGCTTTTTTAAGAAGATTTTGTGCCATTTCCAGATTATATCTATATTTTAGCTGAATTTTTTCATTATAAAAGGGATTACCTTTCGGAAAAAAATCATATTTCGCTTTGCCCAGGCTTCTGTAAGTCTGAGCGATAAGCCTGTCTCGATTTACAATGCAGCTCATAGCCTGCCTGAATTCTTTTTTTGTAAACCAGTTATAATAGGGCTCGGCCTTGTTTTTTGGGTTCTGATTAAAAGACCAGAAGCCGGAGCCTGGCGCACCCTCTGAATTGTAAAGCGTAAACCCGTCCTGATTTGCTGCAAGAGAAGAAACTTCCCTAGGAGAAACAGCATAAGCATCCTGCTTGCCCTGCTTAAAAAGGAGCAGCTGCGTATTTGCATCGCTTACAATCTGAACAATAAGTTTTTCCCTGTAGGGAATGCCGACTCCGTTGTCATCCTTTTCCCAATAGTCATGATTTCGGACATAAACAAGCCGCTGACCTGGAACATATTCCTGCAAAAACCACATTCCGCAGGACGGCAGTTTTTTTACATCACTGGAAACATTAAATAAATCCTTTACAGCCTGAACCCCGCCTTTTTCAAATGCTTCCTGATATAAAAAGGAAGGTTTTATAGTCTGATTTGTTGACAGCATCGGGTTGGCAACAATGCGAGGATAGTGAAAAACAAATGACTTTGAATCAATTTTTTCTACCGTTATGCGCTTTTCTGAACCGTCCTTCATTTTTACAAACTGAGAATTATAGCCTGAAAGTGAAAATTTAGGATTGCCTTCGATTTTGTCATACCAGAACACAACATCATCTGAAGTAACAGGAATTTTCCTGTCAGAATCAATAAAAGACCAGTAAATGTCGCTGCGAAGCGTAAACTTTACATCCATTGTGTCATTTTCTTCATCTATAACAATCTCAGAATCAGCAAGTTCCGGCTTCCATTGCCCTAAATTCAAATCATACGATGAAAGAGAATCTGTCAGCATTTCAATCAAATCAGAACTTGCCCCGTCATTATCCGCAATAACATAATTAAAAGTCTTGGGTTCTGCAGTTACGGAAGAATACCACTCACCACCGGCAATGCCATTTTTGAATTTCTGCCCTTTATACGGCTTTGATACAGTTCTGTCCAATACAGAAAAATTCACATTTGCTTCACGAACTTGTTCAATTTCTTCAAGAGTCAGTTCAGGCAATTTTTTTGCACAGGAACAGAAAATAAAGCATAGGCCAAAAAACAGGCCTTCCACAAAAAGTTTTGCTATTCTATTTAATTTTACATTTTTCATCGCAGATATTTTTTCACAGCAAATCATGAGCGTCAAGGAACCAAGACTTCAAAAATCTTCAAAAATTCAAAAACTTTTCAAGTCCGCAATTTTCAGAAAATTTCTTACCTATTCTAACTCATTCAGTTTTAAAGACTGAAATTGCTTCAACAAGGTCTGTAGACTTGCCTGTCAGTGATTCACTCATAGAAGCAAGCTCTTCTGCGGCACTAGCATTCTGCTGAACAACAGAATCAAGCTGCATAAGTGCCTGATTTACCTGCTGAGCACCATTATTCTGCTCCATACAGGCCGAAGAAATTTCTGAAACAAGCTTTGACGTTTCTTCAATAGCCGGCAAAACTCCGTTGATTTTTTCACCGGCATCTTCTGCAATCGTAATAGTTTTTGAAGCAAGTTCACTGATTTCCCTGCTGGACTTCAGACTGCGCTCTGCAAGTTTTCTGACTTCCCCTGCAACAACCGCAAATCCTTTGCCAGCTTCTCCAGCTCTAGCAGCTTCAATGGCAGCATTCAGGGCAAGCAAATTAGTCTGGCTTGCAATGCTGTCGATAACCTTTATTATGTCAGAAATAAGCTTTACAGCAGAAACAGCTTCATTTACAGATTTTCCGCCAGCTTCACTTTGTACAGCTGCCTGACTGGCAATCTCTTCCGTTTTCTGAGAATTTTCTGCAGTCTGATGAATGTTCGAAGCCATCTGTTCCATCGTAGAAGAAATTTCCTCAGTTGCAGAAGCCTGAGAACTGGCTCCGTTCGAAATCGCCTGGCTGGCTTCACTTATCTGCAAACTTTCTACACGCACTTCTTCAGCCGTAGACTTTACAATAAGAATAACATCTAAGATTTTTCCCATTGTCAGATTAAAATAGTCAGACAATCTGGCAATTTCATCAGTTCCACTTACAGGCAAACGGGTCGTAAGATCCCCATTACCTTCGGAAATTGCGCGCAAAGCTTCGGTAACTACAATAAGCGGCTTTATAAGAATCGAAATAAGTACGCTGCAAGCCGCAATAATTACAGCAACTGACAGCAAAATGATTAAAACACTTAGGAATTTTAACCTGGCCATTATGCCAAAATACAAGTTATATGGGGCAGTACACAAAACAGCCCAGTCAGTACCAGGAATCGGACAAAATGCGGCCGTCAACTTTACTTTTGTATAAGGATCAACAAAAACAGAATTACCAGTTTCACCAGCAACAACCCTTGCAATTGTTTTGCCCAGCCCGGAATTCATATCCAAATCAGAAACATTCGACCCCTCAGTAGTTTCATTTATATTTGCAACAATCTCGCCCGTACGGCAGTTCATTACAGAAGGATGCATTCCGCCGCCAAGATCAATTTTTTTACACAAATCAATTATTGCATTGCCATAAATATTCATTGAAAGAGCAGCCGTAACTTTGCCATCGGAAGATTTTACAGGAACGGCATAAGTCGTAAAAGTATCATTTACAACTAGTGAAAAATAGGGGTCAAGAATTACTTCCTTGCCACTAAGGGCATCAATTACATACGGACGTTTAGACAAATCTACAAGCTTCATGTCTTTTGTAACAGAAAATCCATTCCGATTTACATAGCCGATATTTTCATATTCAGGTCCCATTCTGTGAGCGGCAACCGTAAGACTTCTACTCTTCTGTGCATCCGTCAAATCATCGTCAATAATCATGTCAAGTTTTGCAAGGGAACGCAGCACAGTAAATTTATGTTCAACATTCGCAGAAATCTGGGAGGAAACATCCGAAGCTACAGCCAGAAACCGCTTGTTTACAGCATCCGTCAGGGCTTTTTCACTTTGAACAATGGTTATTCCTCCTTGAATCACAAGAACAGAAACAGTTACCAGCAAAACCAAAATTATGATTTTTGCCTTAAGTGAAAAATTAATTCTATTAAACCTCATTTTTGACTCCCAAAAAAATCTCGCAAAAATTTTCTATATTCCTCAATTTAACAGTATAATTCAAAAAAAAAATAAAGCAAAAAATACGTGCAATTCAAATTCATTTTATTTTTTTCAGGCGCAACGCAGCTGACAGAGCGTACTTCCGCAGTTCGCTTACGCTCTAAGTCCTCGAAGCTCTGCAAGCTTCTGCGGTCTTCGCCTTCGGCGCTGCTACAGCACTTGGACGCATTTTTCTGAATATTTTTACAAAACCTATTGACAAACTAGGTAATAATATATAATATACATATAAACCTACTTGCTAAATAGGTTTCAAAAAAAAACAACAGTATCACAGGAGGTGTAATAAAAACTTTGCCTGAAATAGCGTCAAAGTTTTTATTCACAAGTTCGCGTTGCGAACTTCCTTATCAACTGCCGCTTCTCATTTCATTGCGAAGCGGCATAAAAAGTCAATCGATTGCTGAAACAATCTTCTTGACTTTTTATGGGAGGATTTTATGAGAATGACAGTTTATTTTGAAAAATTAGTCAGAGAAAATTTCAGAAACGGAGTGATGTACTGTTGCTGCGTAAAATAAGAAAAACATTTTTAAAAGTCAGGCAGACAGACGAAAACTGCCGGCAGAGCATTTTTAATGCAGACATTTCTATAAGGTCAATTTCGAGTATTTGATTTACAAACCGTGGCAAGGATTGTAAGGGCTGGCGAAGCCAGTTCCGAAGCGTAGCGAAGGAATGAAGCGATAGCGCAACCCTGAAAAGCCTGATTTTTGCGAAGCAAAAAGCCACCCTAAAAATAAAAATTCAAAACTCGACATTTGTCCTATAATATCATTTTTTTAAGAGGTATAAATTATGGCTAATAAATATAAATTTGAAACATTACAGCTTCATGTAGGACAGGAACAGGCAGACCCGGTTACAGATTCACGCGCAGTACCGATTTATCAGACTACATCCTATGTATTCCACAATTCAAAACACGCAGCAGACAGGTTTGGACTTGCAGATGCAGGCAACATCTACGGCCGCCTTACAAATTCTACACAGGATGTTCTTGAAAAGCGCATTGCAGCTCTGGAAGGCGGTGTTGCAGCTCTTGCTGTTGCTTCAGGAGCGGCAGCCATTACATATACAATTGAAGCACTTGCACAGGCAGGCGGTCATATTGTTGCACAGAAAACGATTTATGGTGGAAGTTATAATCTTCTTGCACATACGTTAAAGCAGTTCGGAGTAGAAACAACTTTTGTTGATGCACATAATCTTTCAGAAGTAGAAGGTGCAATCCGCGAAAATACAAAAGCAGTTTACCTTGAAACACTTGGAAATCCTAACAGCGATATTCCAGACATTGATGCAATTGCAGAAATTGCCCATAAGCATGGACTTCCCCTTGTAATCGACAATACTTTCGGAACGCCATACCTTATCCGCCCGATTGAACATGGTGCTGACATTGTAGTTCATTCTGCAACAAAATTTATCGGCGGTCATGGTACAACTCTTGGCGGTATAATAGTAGATTCCGGCAAATTTGACTGGAAAAAATCAGGAAAATATGCACCCATTGCAGCACCAAATCCAAGTTATCATGGAATCAGTTTTGCGGATGCAGTAGGACCTGCAGCATTTGTAACATATATTCGCGCCATACTGCTTCGAGACGAAGGAGCAACTTTAAGTCCGTTTAATGCATTTCTTCTGCTTCAGGGAACGGAAACACTTTCCCTTCGTCTTGACCGCCACGTTGAAAATACGAAAAAGGTCGTTGAATTCCTTAAAAATCATCCCCTTGTAGAAAAAGTAAATCATCCGTCTCTTGCTGATCATCCAGATCATGGGCTGTATGAAAAATATTTCCCTAACGGCGGTGCTTCAATCTTTACGTTTGAAATCAAAGGCGGAAAAGAAGCTGCATGGAAATTTATCGACAATCTTAAAATTTTCAGCCTGCTTGCAAACGTAGCAGACGTTAAATCACTTGTAATTCACCCTGCCACAACAACTCATTCACAGCTTAGCGATGCAGAACTTGCTGACCAGGGAATTACACAGGGAACAATACGCCTTTCAATCGGAACAGAACATATTGATGATATAATTGACGACTTAAAGGCAGGGTTTGCCGCAGTAGAAAAATAGAATATCGAACAGCGGAAAAACTTGTGAACAGAGAAATATAAAAGGCTGGTCTTTACTGTTTTTTTTTAAGAAGAACGGTTTTAGGTCAGTCTTTTTTACAGCTTGTGCAAACGGGTAATTGCGCAAGAGTGTGTCTCTGTACCTGATAAAAAATATGTTAAAAGTGTTGCGCTAAATACAGTAATCGCAGCCGTTGAATTCTCAGTTCTTTTCAGAGAGCTGCTCCAGCGTAATAGAATCCACGACGTTATTTATGACTTTTTCAAAGTCACTTCAGGAAGCATCATTTCCTGCATTCTTACGGCATTTCCTTCCAAAGTTTCTTTTGGAGAAAGGTCATGCGGTGTGAAAGCAGTTTAAGAAGTTTGAGTAGTTTAAGCAGAATATATTTTTCTTCTGCAGAGCAAAATTATTCATGATTTACACATTATTGCAACATCTGTTCGTTTGTGATATGTTTCTGTCGTAAAAACTTTAATACATCTTTCGAGAGAGGGCGGTTTTTTTGTTAAAAAATCTACCTCTTGCTTTTTAACTGAACCTTGTCATTGAGCACATAACTTCAGTTTACAAATCTATTTCTCATTCAGGCTTTTTACAGCTGCAGGAATTTTCAGGTGCTTTTTTTGCGCCTGATTACTGAAACAGGAAGATGTATGAAAATCTCAGAAGAAAATTATACAATTACAACAATTTATTTTGACGGGCAGTTTTGGTGTGCCATGATTGAAAAAAATGTAGCGGGACAGAATTTTTCTGGACGATATGTTTTTGGTGAAGAACCTTCAAATCCAAGATTGTTAAACTGGATGCTATACGAGTTTGCAAAAATCAAATTGCTTCCGGTAAATGAAAATCGTAAAATCCGGTTTAAAAAACTTGCAAAAAGAAGTTATGAGGCAAAAGGAGTTCCAAAATCCCTAAAAGCATTTTCGGCAGCTCAGAAAGAATATGCTGAAAACAGAAAGTCTCAGAAGAGAAAGCAGAAAAAATTTGTAGAAGAAGAAAAATATCTTTTAAAAAAGGAAAAGAAGAGAAAAAAAAGATGAAAACATACGTCAGTGCCTGTAGTTTTTGTTATAAAAATTGCATGGCACGAAAGCTTTCGCTTGAGAAGTCTGCATTCAATGAAATTGATGAACTTGTCTTGTGCCGGATATCATATTTAAATTTTGACGGACTTCCTGCAGACTGTGATTTTTTCAAAAAAATTACCCTTTCGGAACTTGCCGAACAATTTAAAACTCTGCGAAACAGGCTTCTTATAAATCAGCTGACTGTAAAACTTATGTTCGACGCAGCTGCTTACCGAGGCGCTGCATAATTTTTAAAATGCCCCGACACAAATCGCTCAGGGTATTCACTCTTTTGCGCAAATAAAAATATTTACAATGCATTTACCCTAAAAAAGAAAATCATTATACTTTTTCCATGGGATGCTGTTTTTTTGACCTTAGCACAAAGATTCTCAGACAGGAAAACATTTTCCACAGAAATATGGTTACTGGGAATTTCATTTTCAACGGAAATCCACTCACAGCAAAAAATGTGCCGCATTGGGGAATGAGCCTTTTAAAAGCTGGTTCCATGAGGTTTCGCTGGAATGAACAAAACGAAAACCGCCATAACTTCCTTGAACACGTTGCTTCCATGAGCAGCACAAGCTTAACTCCCGTTTCAATTGAACTGATTCATTCAAAAACAGTCTTTACATTGAACTGTGAGAGCGAAAGCCAAAACAAACAGGGCGACGGCATCATTACAAAAAATCAGCACCTTATGCCGACAGTGACAGTTGCAGACTGCATGCCAATTTTTTTGTATGACATAAAATCAGGTTGTTTTGGAGCATTGCATTCAGGTTGGAAAGGAACAGGAATAATTCAAACAGCCATTGAAAAGGCCTGCCAGGAATTTTGCAGTGAAGTACAGAATATATGCGTAGTTTTAGGGCCTCACATCGGTCCATGCTGCTACATCATTGATGAAGAACGTGCAGAATATTTTTCCAGAAATTTCTGCAAAGAATGCATTGAATTCGTTGAAAAAGCAGAACTTTCATCATCTGCAATCCCCCAATGGAGCGCAGACTGCAAAAAACTCTACAGGCTTTCGCTTGCAAAAGCAAATCTTGCCATACTAAAAGCTCTTGGCGTACCAGAAAAAAATATTGCAGTCTGCAATGACTGCACCTGCTGCACAACTTTTGCAGACAACACGGAAAACTCAGAAAAAAATGCGAAAAGCAGCCACATATACGGCTCATTCCGCCGGCAGACTGCATTTTTGCCGGAAAACATCAAGATTGAAGAACGCTGGAAGCATTTTACAGTGCAGGCAGCGTTCTGCGGATATTTATTTTAACAGGCGGTATTCGTTATATGCCAGGATGAACGGGCCTACACCTTTTGCATCATCCTTTACAATCGGCTCTGACATATAATATTCAAAAGTTCCATCACGGTTCGGCTTGCTTTCAGGTCCCAAACCTGCAACCAGACAAATACCTCCAAGACTCATCCGGTTATTTTCTGTTACAAGATATTTTGAACATATTCCTTCAAAAGCTTTTTTGCCAGGAACAATATAGCTTCTGTCAAGAATTCCTGTCCTGACACCTTTCAGCAAAGAATATGCAAGAATTGCACTGCCACTCGTTTCAAGGTAATTTTTGCCACGGCCTTTCATGTCAGGCACCTGATACCACATTCCGCTTTCATCCTGAAACAGCAGGACAGCATTCATAAGCTCAATAAAATTATGCTTGAGAGCATTCCAGTTTGGAGTATCTTTTTTTACAGCTTTATTCAAGGTATCGAGCATTGCCATGGCATACCACCCGATTGAACGGAGCCAAAAATTTTTTGAAAGCCCTGTAACCTTGTCAGCCCAAAACATTTTTCGGGAACTGTCATAACAATGATAGTAAAGACCGTTGTTTTTATTGCGCATTATTTCGTATACATTGAAAAACTGATGGTAAATATCCTCTTCCCATTCACCATCAGATTCAAATTCTTTCTGATATTCCATCAAAAAAGGCAGTCCCATGTAAAGTCCGTCCAGCCACACCTGATTCGGATAAATCTTTTTATGCCAGAAATTGCCTTCCGCTGTTCTTGGATGAGTTTTCATCTGTTCTTCAAGTTTTGCAGCAGCTTTTTTATATTTTTCCTTTCCTGTAAGCTTGTAAAGGGTTATCAGATTTTTGCCACCGTTTATTTCATCAATATTATAATCATCTTTTTCATAACCATCGATTGTACCGTCATCATGAATTCTGTAATCTTCATACCAGTCGGCAAATTCAAGGTATTTTCTGTCATTTGTAGTGCTGTAAATTTCAAGCAGAGCCATAATCATACAGCCGTCAATATAATCCCAGCCAGATTTTTTACCAGCCTGAGCCTTTTCTATATTCCATACAGGAATTTCCTGAGTCGAATTTTTTATCAGCGAATCAATGTAAGAATCAATTACAACAAACTCCATGTTTTCCCCCAGCAAAATTATGCAAGTACCACTTTTTCAAAACACTGAAAGCAAGCTTCAGAAAGTTCAGGCTATCTAAAACTTTTTTACTGTAGCGCAAAACGTCCCCGTTAATAACGCAATTCCTTAAAAGACATTCATAAGAAGGCTCATGCCTCCGCATAAATAAATCAATGTTTCTCCAATTTTACCTGTCGCATTAAAATTGATTTTTTGATACAATTAGCACACTTTTGATTATAGATAAAAGCATTTTGCTTTTTCCGTAGAAAACTTGCATAAAAAAGAATTTGGAGAAACTATCATGTCTGATGCAAAAACCGACAGCCGGCTTTTAGTCTGCGCAGCACTCAATCAATTTAAACAGGAAAAACAGCTTCCAGGCGATGAAATAAAGGCAGAATCCATTCCGCTGGAAACTCCGCCTAACCCAGAAATGGGAGACATCGGTATGCCAATGTTCATGTTCGCAAAAACATTCCGCATGGCACCTCCAGTAATTGCCCAGTCAGTCGTCAAAATTATAAATGAACGAAAAATCCCTGAAGGAGCTGGCAGTTCCACCATAGGAGAATTTATTGCAACAGGTCCTTACGTAAACGTAAAACTAGACAAAACCTCAGTTGCCACTGCAATTATCAGCCGCATAATCTCAGAAGGCGAAAACTACGGTTCACTTAACGAAAAAGGCGAAAAGCCGCTTGCAGGCCGCAAAGTAATGGTTGAATATTCAAGCCCAAACACAAACAAACCACTCCACCTTGGCCACATGCGCAACGATGCCCTGGGAGAAAGCGTCAGCCGCATCCTGAAAAAAGCAGGCGCAGATGTTTTCAAAGTCAACATCATCAACAACCGCGGAATCCACATCTGCAAATCCATGCTGGCTTACAAACTCTTCCATGAACCAAAAGGCGAAACCCCAGAAACCATGGGCATGAAAGGCGACCATTTTGTCGGTCAGTGCTACGTTGAATTTGACAAATACTCGAAAGAACATCCAGAAGCCCAGAAACAAGCTGAAGAAATGCTCATAAAATGGGAACAGGGAGACAATGAAATCCGCGGCCTGTGGCAAAAAATGAACGACTGGACACTGAAAGGAGTTCAGGAAACTTACGAGCGCACAGGAGTTTCTTTCGATAAATTATACTTTGAAAGCGAAACCTACCTTAAAGGCAAGGACGAAATTCTCAAAGGACTTGAAAAAGGCATTTTCTTTAAGGCAGAAGACGGTTCAGTCCGCGTAGACGTAACGGAAGCCGTAGGCAAAGGCAAAGACGGCGAAGACCATGAAAAAGTACTTCTTCGCAAAGACGGAACTTCAGTCTACATAACACAGGACATTGGAACAGCAATCAGCCGGCATAACGACTGGGCGTTCAACCAGATGGTTTACGTTGTTGCCAGCGAACAGATTTTTCATTTTAAGGTTCTCTTCTATATACTTAAAAAACTTGGATTTGAATGGACGGACAAACTTTTCCATTTGAGCTACGGTCTTGTAAACCTTCCAAACGGACGCATGAAAAGCCGCGAAGGCACAGTGGTTGACGCAGACGATTTAATAGACAGCCTGCACAATGACGCTCTTGCAGCAATAAAGGAAAAAGGCCGTGAAGAAGATGTCGGCAACGCAGACGAAGTTGCAGAAAAAGTTGCCCTTGCAGCCCTTCATTATTATCTGCTCCAGGTAAATCCGGTAAAGGACATGATTTTCAATCCAGAAGAATCACTTTCTTTCAACGGAAATACAGGTCCGTATCTTCAGTACATGGGTGCCCGCATGGCATCAATTCTTCGAAAGGCAGAAGAATCAGGCATAACTCCATCAGAACCTTCGCAGGCATCTGGTCTCCTGACAAATCCAGCCGAATGGGAGCTTATGAAAGTTCTTGCAAATTTGCCACAGGTAGTTGCAAAAGCCGCTGAAGATTTGGACCCAAGCACTATTACAGGATACATCTACGAAGTTGCAAAACTGTTCAGCAAGTTCTATCAGCAGTGTCCAATTCTTGCCGCAGAAAATGAAAACCTCAAAAAAGCTCGGCTTCTGCTGACAAAATGCGCACTCACAGTCATGAAAAATGCGCTACCGCTGGTTCTTGTAAATTATTTGGACAGGATGTAATTTTTTATGGGCACTCCGGGACTGTCCCAAAACTAAAATTCATAGTGTCATTTTCGAATTTATTTCGGAATCTCTACGATATATACAGTCCAGATGCTGAAATAGATTCAGCATGACAGTTTTGAGACAGCCCCGTCGGGCTATTCAGGGCTACGGCGTCTAACGCGCCTACGGTGCTTCGCACCAGCTTTCAGCTGCCCTTACTATCCCTAGTGCGTAGAAACATGAACATTTTCAATTTCAAGCATTTCCATTCCGCTGATAAGTTCAAGAATATCAAGAAATTTCTGTTTTATTTCAATAAGCTCTGAAATATATGCCGTATTTTTAGTCCCCGCAATGGCATCCAGATTTTTCACAGAAAGAAAGTCGTCGCCAGATGAATCCTTGAAAATTCCTTTCAAAAGACAGACAAGCATACGCAGATTTGTACAAAAATCTTTTTTACAGTTTATTACAACCGCCTCACAGTTAGCCAGCATTGAATTTATTTTCTTTAATGCAGCCGTTGTACGAAGTTTGTCATTTGAAAGTCTGTCAAAAAGCATTCCAAATTCTCCACCCCGCCCCAAATTCTGATTAAGCGTAACAATGGAAGTTTCAACCTGAATAAGATCATTTAATGCTGAAGTCAAATTTTCCTTGTTTTCAGATTTTTCAAAATCTCCTTCAAGCTGAAGAAATTTGAGAACTTTTATGTCTTTAGGAAAAACATTCATAAAATACCAGCTTATAAAGCCAGCCGTAAATTCAAACTTAAACGGCATTCCACCCCAAACTTCAGTCCAAGGCCTGTTTTCCAAAAGCGGAAAATTTTCCATTGAAAATCTTACCTTGAGTTTTTCCCGAATTCCTTCCTTCTTACACTCAAAAATCCACTGTTCCCATCTGCGATCAAAACGAACTCTCCATTCATTTCTGAATTTTACAAACCAGTCTTCTGCCCCGCCAAAAGTTTCCGGCTGCCATGAATAATCTTCAAAAACAATCTTGCCAATTCTTACAAGAGGCACAGAGGCAATAAACCCATGCAGAATTTCAAGATGTTTTTGGGCAGAAGCCAGAAATTCATCCATTTCAGCCATATTGCTTTTGCCGCGGATAAAAAGAAACATTGACTCAAGAATTTCTCCAGTTATGGACTTTCCAGCCGACAGAACCCTGACAAATTCTGAAAAAATCATGCCTACATTTTTGAAAGAACACACATAACTGTCTGCTGCAAAACAGGAAAATGTCGAAAGCATATCCTCAAACGGAAGGTTAGAAAATTGAATGAGCCAGTCAACCGACTGAACGGATTTGTACATGACGTTTCTTGAAATCGGAGGAATATTCGACAAAATATCATCCAGACGGCGTAATAGCGAAGTTCTGTATTCCTTTGAAAAATTCGGTTTTGGTGGAGTCTGAAAAGGGTCAGCTTCTGAATTTACCATCGTGTCAATATCCGGCAAAATCAACGAACTCAAAAAAACATAATAGGAACCATAGTTTTCCCGCAAAACAGAAAGATACGGCCTGAAAAAATCTGCACACCCCTTCAATTCCCTTATGTATTCATAAAAAAGCGTAGTAAGATATTTATGCGGATAATCAACAAGTCCAGGTGCAAAACCCGACAGCTCAGATGCAAGTCTGGCAACTTTATCCTTTGCATAAAGCTCCTCAACGTTTGCGCCAGAAAAAAGCGAACGCAGCCACAAAATAACTTTATATAGAAAAAACTCAGATTTTAATTCAGCAGAAATATCTGTCTGGATATTGTCTATTGACTGAAAAGGATTTTCCAAAGTCTGTTCAGAAAGATTTGTAGAAACAGCCTTTATTTTTTCAAGCAGAATAACTCTTTCATCTGAACTAATGCCGGCTGCCAGCTGTCTAAAAGTATTATCAGAAGTCTCAATAGCCATGGCAACATTCTATAATAACGCAAATAAAACTACAATCATTTAGGAAATCAAAATGAAAACAGCCATTTCCCTCAAAAAACAGATAAAGAATTAGTTTTTTTCAAGCTTTTGCAGCAGAAAAAGCTGTTTCCCAATTTTCCAAAAGTTTTTAACAGCTTGCAATGTCCTTTGCGTTTGTATCTCCAGCTGCAATTGCTTCAACCTGAGCCCAAACAATTTCATCAACAATAACACCTTCGCTCATACTTTTCTGCCTTGTCGCAACAGTTCTTTCACCTGGAAAAGTAACATGGCCGCCTTCTTTTTCAGGATGACTTGAATGAACTGCATCAATGCGACGATCCATAATATTTTGAATCTCTTCTTCCTCACCAAAAAGGCACGGATCGTAGGCTATAAATACCTGACAGCAGCCGCCGCAACTTCCGCCAGTCTTTGCATTCATATCAGAACCACATTTACCGTTTGCCATTACAGCAGCTGCCATATCCAAGGCAAGTGCCAGACCGCTGCCTTTCCAGTATCCAGCAGGCAAAGCACGCATAGTCTGCTCTATTGCACCAGGGTCAGTTGTAAGATTTCCATTTTTGTCAAAACCGCCAGGATAAGGCAACTGTTTTCCAGCCAGACGATACACACCAAGTTTGCCATAAGCATACTGGCTCATTGCCATGTCAAGCACAACAATGCCTTTTTTTCTAGGCAATCCAATGCAGAAAGGATTATTTCCGACACTTGGCTCATCACTTCCCCATAGAGGCATACAATTTTCAGTATTTATCCATGCAAAACCGACAAAACCTTTTTCTGCCATACGCCATGTATAAGTTCCGCCACGCATCCAGTGCGTAGTATTTTTTAAGGCAACACAACCAATTCCATGAATTTTTGCAAGTTCAACCGCTCTCTCCGAGCAAAAAAGAGCATTTGTAATCCCTATTCCCAGTTCACCGTCATAATTTTCAACAGCACCTTTACCACCTAAAAACTTAGGCGAACCTTTTAAATTTATCCAGCCCTTGTTTATATATTCTACAAAGCGGGGAATGCGGTTAAGACCATGACTTTCAACACCATCCGCACTTGATTCTGAATGAATCTGTGAACATATTTCGGCCTGGTGTTCACTAAGCCCTGCATTCAGCAAAGCCTGTTTTATCGTTTTTTTTAGAATTTCAAAAGGAATTCTTTTACTCATTTTTTTCTCCAATTTTTTGATTAATCAAAAATCCAGCTGAAAACCAGTTAATGCAATTTTCAGCTGCGAATGGCATTATACCATACAAACAATTTTCTTTAAAGACAGAAGATGTCAAATTCTGTACAGAATAATACTAAAGTTCAAATAAAAAAAACACTTACGCTGTCTTAAAAATTTGCTAGCGCTGCTCAAACGAATGGATTTTTTCACGTACAGACTGCATCCTTTGATCAAGCTCAGAATTTTGTCTTGCACACTCTGCAAGCTCCTCGCTTAATTCAGAAACAACCTGAGGTGGAATTGTTTTTTTATAGCGCAACTTATGCTCAAGACTTGCCCAAAAATCCATGGCTATCGTCCTGAGTTGAACTTCAACTTTCATTTCTTTTTTTTCATTTTTCAGAAAAATGGGAACAGAAACAATCAGATGAAGGCTTCTGTATCCGCTTTCCTTCGGCGACTTAATATAGTCCTTTCGCTGAACAAGAGTAACATCATTCTGCGACAAAAGGCATTCGGAAATCATGTAAATATCTTCCAAAAAAGAACATATTACGCGAACTCCGGCAATATCAAAAAGATTTTCTTCCATTGATTTGATTGTTACAGGAAGATTCCTGCGCTTAAGCTTACCGATTATGCTTTCAGGCGACTTTACACGGGTTTCAATAGTATCAATAGGATTTCGGTCGTATTGAATGGAAAACTGCTCGTTAAGAACCTTGAATTTTGTTTCAATTTCCATCATTGCGCATTTGTAATATGCCATCATTTCTCTAAAAGGCAGAGCCTCTTTTTTTAAAATTTCAAAAGCATCGGAACTGATAAATGTATGAAAAAACAGTTCTTTCAGTTTATCCCTTAGCATGAATCCTCCAGACAGTTTCCAAGTCTCTAAAATTTGCAATTTTTACAGCCTGCAATATACTTAATATAATAACTTATTTTGCCAACGGTTACATTTTTTATTTTTTACCAGCAGATTCTGTTTGTTTGCAACCAGCAAAAAATCAAACCCCTCTGAAAGTAAATAAATCAGCAGTTCTTCAGTTTTTCTGCGAGCTTTACATTTATTGCCCTGTATATAATTGCAGAGCACAACACTGTCAGAACAACAAGCAGAGCATAAAGTGCAATGTTCAAGTTTCCGAAAGAAAAGACAGGTTCATTTTCAGATTCAATCAGCTCACCCCAGCAGAACAAAACAATCTCCTGCATAAGATAGACTTCAAGACTTATTTTTCCAAAAAAATTATAAAATCTGTTTTTTACATAAATTTTTCTCATAAAAATTATTATAAATAAAACAGTAGAAATGACTTGAAAACTCTGTGCAATGTAACAGATTAGTTTTGCTGAGATTCCAAAATCTCCTGCAAACTCCGTCCAGTAGCTTATATTCCATATACAGTAAAATCCTGCTGCCGTAAATCCTGAACATACAAGAACAGCAGTCAAAAATTTCAACGGATATTTTTTTTCAACCCATTGAAAAAACTGCTTTTCATATTTTGCAACGGCAAGCCCAAGAACAAAACAAATTGTAGAATTAATCCACCATTCGCCTTCAAACAGTAATGCACATGGCCTTTTCCACCATGAAACAGAAGCAAAAGCATCAGGAATTTGCCACCAGCCAAACTCTCCTGCATACCACGGAAAATGTTTCAAAACGATAAAAAGCAGAGCTTGCAGTAGAGTTATTAAAGTAAAAATTAAAATAGAATGGCAACGCAGTTTTTCATTTTTATAGATGAAATAGAACGAAACATACATAATTAAAATTACATAAACATACCAGCTCTGAGAATTTATCAAGGTAAGTCCTGTCAGCTTGCAAATCCATTCACTTAAAGCAAATCCAGGCTTTGTAATTACATAATAAACTGCATAAACTGCAACCATCACATAATACGAACAGACAATCGGAAAAATCCTTCGTTTAAAAAATCCTTTTAAATAATCAGGTTTTGTTGAAAAACTTCTATGAAGTCCGTAACCTGAAGTAAAGAAAAATACTCCAACAAACAGAATACCGATTTCCCTAAAGAAAGAAATTGTATTTGTCTGCAAAAACGCCTGCTTCTGTGAAATGTGGTGTAACAGAACAAAAATTGCCATTACCCCTTTTAAAGAAGTCATCGCATCTAAAGAAAGAGAATTCTTTTTAAACTCTCCGCAAGGCGCAACCTGAATTCCAATTAAAAAAGAAATAAACAAAACAGCATAAACAAAAATTGAAATATAATTCATAGAACTCTCTAATCTGATTTTTCCAATATTATAACACATTTCACCACCAATCGAAAATTTCTTTTACAAACCTTGTATAAAAAACAGCTGCAGGCATAAAAAAAAAGACCTTCCAAAGAAGGCCTTTTTTTAGTTTACACTAAAACTTAGCAGTTATACGGTATTTCATACCGTGCCCATTAAGGAAGTTATTAAAATAGCCGCTTACGCGACTGGAGGGTCAGCGAAGTATTTAATTGTTCTTACCCCTTCGCGCAGTGGCGCTCGGCATTTTCGGCGGTTGCTGCGTCACTCGCAACCTTTCTTCCGAAAATGTCTGTTCTGTATAGCTGTTTTCGTTAGAGTACCCACGACCAAAGCAAGTGCGTATGGTCGTGCGGGAGCTTTTTGCGTAGCAAGAAAGCGACTAGTAAAATCGAGCGATAACGAAAACAGCTGCAGGCATAAAAAAAAGACCTTCCAAAGAAGGCCTTTTTTAGTTTACACTAAAACTTAGCAGTTTTCAGCGAAGTATTTGATTGTTCTAACCATCTGTGATGTATAGCTGTTTTCGTTATCGTACCAAGAAACAACCTGTACCTGGTATGTATCGTCGTCGATTTTTGAAACCATAGTCTGTGTTGCATCGAACAAAGAACCGAATTTCATACCGATAACGTCAGAAGAAACGATTTCATCTTCGTTGTAACCGAAAGATTCTGTTGCAGCAGCTTTCATTGCAGCGTTGATTCCTTCTTTTGTTACATCTTTACCTTTTACTACAGCTGTAAGGATTGTTGTAGAACCTGTAGGTGTTGGAACACGCTGAGCAGAACCAATCAATTTTCCGTTCAATTCAGGAATTACAAGACCGATAGCCTTTGCAGCACCTGTTGAGTTTGGAACGATGTTCTGAGCACCAGCACGTGAACGGCGGAGGTCACCTTTGCGCTGTGGACCGTCAAGAATCATCTGGTCACCTGTGTAAGCATGGATTGTAGACATGATACCAGACTGGATTGGAGCATAGTCATTCAATGCTTTAGCCATTGGTGCCAAACAGTTTGTTGTACAAGAAGCAGCAGAAATAATGTTGTCGTTCTTTGTCAAAGTTTTGTGGTTTACATTGTAAACGATTGTTGGAAGGTCGTTTCCAGCTGGAGCTGAAATTACAACTTTCTTAGCACCTGCTGTAATGTGAGCTGCAGCCTTGTCTTTTGCACAGTAGAAACCTGTACATTCAAGAACTACGTCTACTTTGTTAGCTGCCCATGGACAGTTAGCTGCATCTTTTTCAGCAGAGATTTTGATTTCTTTTCCATCTACGATGATAGAATCGTCTGTAGCTTCTACAGTGTGTTTTCCTTCACCGATGCGACCCATAAATCCACCCTGAGCTGTATCATATTTAAGAAGGTGAGCAAGCATCTTTGGGCTTGTCAAATCGTTGATAGCAACAACTTCATAACCGTCAGCTTCAAACATCTGACGGAAAGCCAAACGACCAATACGGCCAAAACCGTTAATAGCAACTCTAACCATAGTTAGTTGACTCCTATAATTTCAATAAATTAGCTATATTTTATGTTTATTGCAAAATAATGTCAACGGATTGAAAATCTTTGTATAACTTATAATCTTTCGTATAATTTACAAAAAAGGGGTTGTCCCAAACGAAAAGTTCACAATGTCATTGCAAATTTATTTCAGCATGACATCTAGTTAGACAGCCCCTATCAAAAATCTGCCAGAACCGGCAAAATCATAATTTTTTTATAAAAGGCTCCGAAAATTCCATTTCTGAAGCCTTAAAAAATTCATTTAACGCTGAACACGCCCAGAGCCATTGCCTTTCATCAAAGATTTTACTTCTTCAACGCTTGCAAGGTTAAAGTCGTTTTCAATCGTATGCTTAAGACATGAAGATGCAACAGCAAAATCAATACCTTCCTGAGCAGACATTCCTGTAATAAGTGAATAAATGATTCCGGCACCAAAAGCATCTCCGCCACCAACGCGGTCAATCATCTGAATTGAATAACGTGGAGAGAACGTACCTTCCTTTGACTTGGAATCATAAAGCATTCCACCCCAGTCGTTTACATCGGCAGAAATGCTCTTGCGCAAAGTCAAGGCAACTTTGTCAAAGCCAAACTTTTCTACAAGCTGACGTGAAACGCTCATAGGTCCTTCTTTATTCAAAATTGCAGTTTCAATGTCACAGCATTCAGGAACAATTCCAAAAAGTTCACAAACATCAGACATGTTTGAAATAAACACGTCAACATACGGCATAAGCTCAAGCATCGTCTTTCTGGCTGCTTCAGTGTCCCATAACTTCCTGCGGAAATTCAAGTCACAGGAAATCTTAACACCTTTTGACTTGGCAACGCGGCAAGCTTCAAGACATATAGCAGGAAGATTTCCTCCAACAGCAGGAGAGATACCTGTAAAATGGAACCAGCCTGCCTTGTCAAAAATATCATCCCAGTCATAATCCTTTGGTTCTGCAAGAGAAAAGGCAGAATCCTTGCGGTCATAAATCACTTTTGAAGGACGCTGACTTGCACCTTTTTCAATAAAGTAAATTCCCAGCCGGTCGCCTCCACGGGCAGCCTTTGACATGTGAACACCATAATGGCGCAGCCAGTTGACTGCACACTGTCCAATGTCATGGGAAGGAACTTTAGTAATAAGGAATACATCAAGACCGAAATTTGCCAAAGAAACAGCTACGTTTGCTTCGGCACCGCTGTAAGAAGCTTTCCAGTCTGAAGCCTGCAAAAGACGTTCATATCCAGTAGGATTAAAACGCAGGAGAACTTCACCAAATGTTATTACTCTTTTTGTATCGCTCATACTTAATATTGTAATTGTATTTTCTCACCTGTCAATGTATACAACACACAAAATTATGACTATTTTTTGAACAAAAGCGTCTTATTCCGCTACAATTGTATACTACAGAGCCTCAACTACCAGCTGCCCCATTTTTTTTGTACCTGCAAGCTTACCAGAAGCCTTAATCTCTTCAAGCTTGTCGCCAGCAATGTCACCAGTACGCCATCCATCTTCAAGAACCTTGTCAACAGCAGCCTCAATTGCCTTTGCTTCCTGCTCAAGACCAAAGTCAAAACGCAAAAGCATGGCAGCTGACAGGATTGTAGCCAGAGGATTTGCCTGATCTTTTCCTGCAATGTCAGGAGCACTTCCGTGGATAGGTTCATAGAGTCCAGGACCTGTACCATCTCCCAAACTTGCAGAAGCAAGCATACCGATTGAACCAGTAATCTGACTGGCTTCATCGCTTAAAATATCGCCGAACATGTTGCTTGTTGCAATAACGTCGAACTGTCTTGGATTACGTACCAGCTGCATTGAAGCATTGTCAACATAAAGGTATGAAAGAGTTACATCAGGGTAATCATTCTTTACAGATTCAGCAACTTTGCGCCATAGCTGACTTGAATTCAAAATATTTGCCTTATCAACAACGCAAAGCCGTTTCTGACGTTTCTGTGCAGACTCAAAGCCAAGTCGGACAATACGCTCAATTTCCGGCCATGTGTATTTTTCTGTGTCCCAGGCAGTTTTTCCGTCCTCGCTCGTCCCCCTATCGCCAAAATAAATACCGCCAGTCAACTCGCGGACAATAAGAATGTCAAGACCATCACCTACAACTTCTTTTTTTAACGGGCAGGCATCTGAAAGCTGGCGGAACATAACTGCAGGACGCAAATTTGCATAAACCTTAAGCTCACCTCGCAAGCCAAGCAGGGCTTTTTCAGGGCGAAGTTCAGAAGGCAGATTGTCCCATTTTGGACCACCAACAGCACCCAGCAGCGCTGCATCAGCATTTTTTACAATTTCAAGCTGCTCTTCGGTAAGAGGTTTTCCAAATTTATCAATTGAAGCACCACCGGCAAGAACATTTTTATAAGTAAAACTGTGTCCAAACTTTTTTGCAACAGCATTCAAAACATTTACAGCCTCTGCAACAACATCAGGACCAATTCCGTCTCCAGGAATCAATGCAATAGTCTTTTCCATATAAAGCTCCTAAATTACATAACTTCAAAAATACTTCTTTTGCTGTAGTTATACTAAAGATTTTATCTAAAGTCAACGGATTTTTTGCCAAGCTTTTATTCAATAATTTTCTGGAGCAAGGCATTTGAAAGACGGCACTTCCGGCACTCGGTACCCTCGGCGGCTTCGCGCACAAAAGTGCGCTCCAGTCGCTGGCTTCGCCATGCCTACACCGCCGGCTAGGCCTTGTCTGCAAAAAACAATTATTTTTTGAGCAGATTTTTTTCCATCAGGAACATGGCATTTTGAATCACACTTGCAGGACTTGCAGCATTTAAACGCATAAAGCCACTTCCACATTCACCAAAAGCGCAGCCGTCATTCAGCCAAAGTCCGCAATCATTTAAAAGCCGTTCATTCAGTTCCTGCTGTGAAAGATGCAATTCCCTGAAATCAAGCCATACAAGATATGTTCCTTCAGGATAAATCATTTTTACCTGCGGCAACTTTTCTTCAAGGAAACGACTGATAAAATCAATATTAGCCTTTACATAAACCAAAAGCTCATCAAGCCACTGACCGCCATAAGAATATGCTGCCTGACAGGAAACAAGCCCTGCAATGTTTATTTCTGCAACTCCGCAAGCCCTAATTCTTTCTTCAATTTTTTTGCGGGCATCCGCATTCTGTATAAAAATATTGGAACACTGAAGCCCTGCAATGTTAAACGTCTTGCTGGGAGCCGTACAAATCATGCAGTTTGAGGCAATTTCTTCGTTTACCAGCGAAAATGGAATATGGGTATTGCCGGGAAATATAAAATCACTGTGAATTTCATCCGCCACTACAAAAACCTTGTTTTCAAGACATATCTGTGCAAGTTTTTCAAGTTCATCTTTATGCCAGACTCTGCCGACAGGGTTGTGCGGACTGCAAAAAATAAAAAGCTTTACGTTGTTTTCCTTTATTTTGTTTTCAAACTCTTCAAAGTCTATTTCATAGCGGCCATTTTTAAGGACAAGGCAATTTTTTACAAGTTTACGCTCATTCATCAAAACAGTTGTTTCAAAAGGATGATAAACTGGCGGCTGAATCAAAACGGCTTCACCTTTCAATGTCAAAGCCTGAACTGCCATTGCAATTGCAAACACAACACCTGGAGTTTTTACAAGCCATTCAGGCTTTACATCCCAGCCATGACGATTTTTCATCCATGCAGACAAAGCTGCAAAATATTCTCCGTCAGGCTTTACATCAGTATAACCGTAAACACAATGTTCCATTCGCCTGACTAGAGCCTGAGAAACTTCTGCAGGAGAACAGAAATCCATGTCTGCAACCCATAAAGGCAGGGCATTTTCAGGAACTCCATAAAAGCCTGCAAAATCATGCTTTACACTGCCTGTATTTTTTCTGTCAATAACTTTATCAAAATCGTACATTTTTTCCACGCACAATACACTACTGTTTTGCAACACTAAATGTCAAACAGAAAAAAAACATTTTTCGAAAATCATCAAAAATCATCAGAAAGCAGACAAAAATTTCCAG
The DNA here is from genome assembly GCA_016296655.1 of Treponema sp. GTDB lineage: Bacteria > Spirochaetota > Spirochaetia > Treponematales > Treponemataceae > Treponema_D. The sequence continues at coordinate 36,028 of JAEDIW010000017.1, forward strand.
GCAGAAAACGTTTCAGGCTAATGCATCAGAATTCTGCCTAAACCTTAAACTGAATTATTTCAGAAGAAATCTCTCCAATGCTTTCAGTTACCTTAGCAGAAACATGTTTCAAAGCCTCTCCATTGGAAGTCATATCAGAAATACCTTTCTGCATTTCAAAAACATTGGTCTTTATTCTGTCAGTTGCAGCCTGTAATTTTTCAATTTCCTTCATTATTTCGTTGTTTCCGACAGACATTTCCTGCGAGGCCATCTTAACTTCAAGCGTAGAATTGTTCATAAGGGAAAGAGAATCAATAATCTGTGTGGAACCTGTCTGCTGTTCCTGCATTGCCTCCTGAATCTGCAAAATTATAGAATTCGTTTCGCGGATATTTTCAGAAACAGAAGAAAAAGCTTCATTAGTTTTTGCAGAATACTGAACAATGTCATCTATGGTCTGCTGAATCTTTTTAAGTTCGCTGCCAATAGTCTTTGACTGTGAAGACGACGTTTCTGAAAGTTTTCTGATTTCATCGGCAACAACAGAGAATCCTTTTCCTGACTCTCCGGCATGAGCTGCTTCAATTGCCGCATTCATAGCAAGCAGATTTGTCTGTGCTGCAATATCCGCAATAGCAGTGTTGGCTTCCTGCAGCATTTTAGACTGTTCTTCAATCTGCAGAATCTTTTCGTTCACATCCTTTTGGGCTGAAACTCCAAAATCTGATTTTTTATGCAGAAGAGAAAAGGAATCTACCATTTTTTCAACAGAAACATTAACAGAATTGATATTTTCAATCATTTCTTCTACAGCAGAGGAAGCTTGTGTTACACAATTCGACTGTGTTTCTATCATTTTTTCGAGGGAACTGATATTCGAACTAATTTCATTTATAGAACCTACAGTTTCCTGAACTGATGCCGCCTGAGTAATAATCTGGGAGTTGACGCTTTCAATATTCGAAGCAATCTGAACAATGGAAGCTGATGCATTGTGGGTACTTTCCTGCAGGGATGAATCAATGTCTTCAAGTTTTTCCTTTGAATTGAGCAGATTTTTGATAATTGACTGGAGTTTTTCCACAAAGCTGTTAAAACCAAAGACAACATCGCCAATTTCGTCATTCGAAGGAGAAGGCAGCCGCTGCGTAAGATCTGCATGCCCTGTAGAAATAGTAAGAATTGAATCCTTTACGGTTTTCAGAGGTCTTACAAGAAGCCTTGCAAAAATGCAGACCAAAATTACCGCAAGAACAACCATAAATAAAACAATTCCAAAAATCTTGCGCTTAATGGAAATAAGTTCCCCAAAATATATTTCGTAAGGGGCGGCAGCATAAACCGCCCAGTCAGTATTTTCTATCTGAAAGAGAGAATAAATGTAGCATCTGCCTTTTTCATCACGGAAAAGGCCAAAATTAGAATCCTGATTTTTCAGTTTCTCAAAGAGAAGGTTAAAAACTCTTGTATTTTCTTCATTTTCTACACTTGCAATGACAGAACCACTTTTTTGGTTTACAACGACAGGGGAAAATCCATTGCCCAAATCAATTTTACTGATTGTGTCATACAGGGCATTGCCGTTTATGAGCATTACAATGGCGCCGGAAGTTTCCTGATTTGATCCATATACTGGCACACTGTACTGCTGCAAAACCGTGTTTGTATAGGGGCTCAACTTCGGATCAGAAACATACCTTTTTCCTGCAATGGCATTAAAAAAATACGGTCTGTCTGCAAGATTTACATAACGCCCGTCTGATGTTATGGAATTTCCGACCTTATCGTAAAAGGCAAGATTTTCATATTTTTCACCAAGCCTTTTTAATATAGCCGTCAGGGTAACCTGTTTTTCTTCCAAAGAAACACTTTCACTGCGGAACAAATCCATATTCGAAAGAAAATGCAGGGCATTAAAATTCTTTTCATTTATAGCTTCAATCTGATGAGAAATATCATGAACAATAGAAGTAAAATATTCCTCTACACTTTCAGAAATAGCCCTTGAAAAACTTACATAGGAAACAAAGCCTACAAAAAAAAGTGAACCCAATACGACAGGTACTATAAGAGCCAGAATCTTTAAATTTATTGCAAGCCTGATTTTAGCAGACTTTGCTTTTTTTTCAGAAAAAATCAAGCCACTAGCCTCCAGAAAAAAAATAGTTCAGAACCGAGGCTGTCTAATCACTTCTGCATGCTGAATTCATTCCAGCATATACACAGTACATAAAGTAGAGATTCCAAAATAAATTCAAAATGACTCTATTAACTTTAGTTTTGGGACAGCCCATTTGTAATATATTAGTATCCGTTTGATATTCTAAACCAGATTTTCTGAAAGTCAACTAAACACTGCTAAATCAGCTTAAAATTCCCTTAAATCAACTTACGGTAGCGGTTTTCAACATCCTTGATGAGCTTGTATTCGAAAGAGTCAACCAAAGCAATCCATGAAGCTTCCATAACGTCGCAGGAAACGCCGACAGTCGTCCAGTTGTTGATTCCGTCAGAACTTTCAATCAAAACGCGAACCCTTGAAGCAGTTCCCCCTTTTCCGTCAAGAACGCGGACTTTATAGTCTATCAGGCGGATTTTTTCGACTACAGGATAAAAGCGCACAAGAGCCTTGCGTAATACAATGTCCAGAGCATTTATAGGACCGTCACCATCTCCGGCTGAAACTTCAACCTGGCCGTCAACTTCAAGTTTAAGCTGGGCACAAGCACAAACCCCTTCCCGCGGACGCGGATTTACACCGTTTGTCTGATAATAATGTAAGTTGAAAAACGGCTGGTACTTGCCGATTATTTTGCGAACCAAAAGTTCAAAACTACCATCAGCCCCTTCAAACTGATAGCCTTCATGCTCAAGTTCCTTTACCTTTTTTATGATGTCATTTACTACAGGCGAAGATTTTGTAATGCTAGGATCAAATTTCCTGATTTTTTCAATAATCATGCTGCGGCCGGCAACTTCGCTCATCAAAAATACACGAGTATTTCCAACAGATTCAGGTGCAATATGCTCATAAGCCACAGGATTTTTTAAAACAGCATCAATATGCATACCAGCCTTGTGTGCAAATGAATTTGAACCAACATACGGCATGCCCGGATTCAGCTGAATGTTTGCAATAGACGCAATTTTTTTTGCAGTAGGTGTAAGCTTTGGAAGATTTTCTTCAGGCAGACAGCTGTAACCCATTTTCAGCTGAAGATTTGCAATTATTACGGCAAGATTAGCATTGCCTGTACGCTCGCCAAAGCCCAGAAAAGTTCCCTGAACATGCCGTGCGCCAGCCTGAACTGCCACAAGGGAATTTGCAACAGAAAGCCCGCAGTCGTCATGAGTATGAATTCCTATCACAGCCTTAGAACCAAATTTTTCAAAAACAGTGGCAGTAATTTCCCGACATTCATCAATCATGCAGCCACCCTTTGTTTCGCAAAGGTTCAGAACTGTTGCACCACCGTCAAGGGCAGCCTGCAGACTTTTTAAAGCATATTCTTTGTTTTCCCTAAAGCCTGTAAAAAAATGCTCTGCATCATAAATTACGTTACGCCCGCGCTCTTTCAAATAGGCCGCAGTTTCACGAATCATGTCCAGATTTTCTTCAAGGCTTGCACGAAGAATTTCAGTTACCTGAAAATCCCAGGATTTGCCAAAAAATACAACATCAGCGGTTTCTGCAGAAAGCAGACTCTGAATATTTGTATCTTCCGCACAGGAAACATCCCTGCGGCGCGTTGAACCAAAAGCGCAAAGCCTTGCATTTTTTAAATTAAGTTTTTGTGCGCTCTGAAAAAATTCCATATCTTTGGGATTTGAACCAGGATTACCAGCTTCTATAAAAGTAATTCCAAGCTCATCCAGAGCCTGCACAATGTGAATTTTGTCCTGAACAGAAAAGCTTATGCCTTCCCCCTGTGCGCCATCCCTTAAAGAAGAATCAAGTATTTCAATTTTTTTACTGTCAGCCAAAATTCAACCTCTCTTTTTTTGATTTATCCAGAAATTTTACAAAAAATTGAAAAATTTAAAAAAATTCCATAGAGAATCCAATTATTACAATCAAAAAAGCCTTATGTCAATAAAGCTCCATAAAATGCTCAATAAAAAGCCTCTGACGTACAAAACGTTTAAAAAATGGCGCAAAAATAAAAAAGTTTAAAAATCTGTGCAAAATCAAAATCTTCTGCCATAATGAAATCATGAAAAAACTGCCGCTTTTTGCAAAATTTACAGTTTCATCGCTTGTTTCTGCAGGCGTAGACTTTCTGTTTTTCTTTTTAGTTCAGAAAACTCTAGAAAATTCAGGCCATTCCATGACGAATTCAATAATTGCAGCAACGGTTTCAGCCAGATTTCTGTCAACCGCCGTAAATTTCTTAATCAACAAATTCTGGAGTTTTGAAAGTCAGCAGAACGGTACAAGGCAGGTTATTCTTTTTACATTTCTTTTTCTGGGAAAAATGGGAGCCAGTGCTGCGCTTGTTTCATTCCTTGCCTTTTTACCCGTGCCAGCCGTAACTTTAAAAATAATTGTCGACACCCTGCTGTTTTTTGTAAGTTTTATCATTCAAAAGCATTTTATTTTTTAAAATTCAAAAAAAGGAGCAATGCAAACGGCAACCGTCCTTTCAGCACTCGCTACCCTCGGCACTTCCACGCAGCGCTGCGCTCCAGTGCTGGCTTCGCCATGCTTCCAGCACGGGCTAGTCTGGCCTCTGCAAATACCTTAGGTTTTTCTGCCTCCCATAAAAAATTTTCCATGCGTCAGGCATGCGCAGGGCTTTAGTTGGGGCTGTCCACCAAAATATTGTCGGGCTGTCTAATCATTTCTGTCATGCTGATTTTTTCAGGATGTTACTATGATTTTTACTTTTTTGGACAGCACCAATGAGCGTAAGCGAACCCGAAGCTCGCCGACGGCAGGCTTATGCCTGCCGGGACGCCCTGAAAAAAAAATCCCTGCACAAAAATGCAGGGAAATATTTTCGGAAAGTCAAAAACTTTGCAGTTTTTTATTCTTTGTATTTGTTTTCAAGTTTTTTCATGAGCATCGGAGAGAAGATGCTGAACACGCACAGGAAAATCAAAACCCAACAGACCGGCGTTGAAAACAGAATTGCAGGATTGCCATTGTTCAAAAGGAGAGAGCGTCGCAGACCGTTTTCGCCAATCGGACCTAAAATTAAGGCTAGTACAATGGAAGCCGGATTTAAGTCGAACATTTTGATTAAATACCCGATTACGCCAAAAACAAACATGATTACAACGTCTGTCATACTGTTGCGGATGGCATAAGAACCTACAACACTCAGCGCAAAAACAACTGGTATGAGGATTGCGTCAGAAACGCGGGAAATTTTTGCAAAAAGCCGGCCGCCAAGCAGACCCATTGCAAGCATTGCAAACTGAACCAGAACAAAGCCTGCAAAGAACGTATACGTTACTCCAGCATATTTTGTAAACAGGTCAGGACCTGGCTGCATATTCTGAATCATAAGGCCGCCCATCATTACGGCTGTTACGCTTTCCCCAGGAATTCCAAGTGTCAGCGTAGGAATAAGCGAACCTCCAGTTACAGCATTGTTTGCAGCTTCTGAACCTGCAATGCCTTCAATGGAACCTTTACCAAAATCTTCTTTATGCTTTGAAGCACGGCGGGCTTCGTTATAGCCCATAAAAGAAGCAATTGAAGCGCCTGCACCTGGCAGGATTCCAATGAGGTTTCCGATAATCCAGGAACGGAAAACGGTAGGGCAGATAAGTTTAAGTTCTTTTCTGCTCAAAAGTACACGGTCGTCAAATTCAACAAGATTGCCGACTTTGCGGATTTTATGGTCAGCCAAAACAAGAACCTGCGACATTGAAAAAAGCCCAATCAAAGTTGCCGTAAATGGAAGCCCTTCGTACAGGGAAGCGTTGCCGAATGTAAAGCGGAAAACACCGTTCATCGGGTCCATGCCGATTGTAGAAAACAAAAGTCCAAGAGCGCCAGAAAGCAGCCCCTTAATCATTGAGTTGGTACTTACGCCGGCAATGATTGTAAGACCAAAAATTGAAAGCCAGAAATATTCAGGGCTTCCGAATGCCATTGCAAGCTTTGCAAGTGTCGGACTGAAAAAATACAGAGAAATGCAGCTCAAAAGACCGCCGGCAAAACTTGCAATTACGGCTGTTCCCAGAGCTTTTCCGGCCTTACCTTTTAAAGTCAGCTGATAGCCGTCAATTGCGGTTGCAGCGGAAGCAGGTGTTCCAGGAGTATGAATCAAAATGGCAGAAATTGAACCACCAAAGATTGCACCGCAGTAAATGCCGGCTAGAACAATAAGTCCTGTAGAAGCAGGCATACCGAAAGTAATTGGAATAATCAGAGCAACACCCATTGCAGCAGAAAGACCAGGCAAAGCACCGATAATAATACCGATTGTAACGGAAAGCAGCATTGCCAGAATATTAACTGGCATGATAGCATTAAAAAAACCAGCAGCAATATATTGTGACATATAAAATCCTCTTTTAAAAGTTCCGCATTAAGCGGCAGCACACAGCCGTGCTGAATTTATTTATCCCAAAAGTCCTGCAGGAAGCGGAACATGAAGGAACTGAGAAAAAGCACCGTAAATGATGCAGCCAAAAACAACAACTGTAATCAAAATATATTTTACAGGAACTTTAAGGAATTTCAGAACCCCTGTCAGGTAAATCAAAGTTGCAATGTAAAATCCTGCAAGACAAATCAACACAACGTAAGCCAGCGATGCAAAAAATACAAACAGATACTGCCTGATTTCAAAATCCTTGAATATTTCGGCAAAATCATTTTCAATCTTTTTTTCTTTTGCAAACACAATCATGCATTTTATTAAATAAATGGTATTTAAAACAAAAAGAACGCCCATGACAAAGCATGGATAAATTCTTACGGCAGGTTCATACTGCATTACCATTGCAAAGAAAAAAGCAGTTATAATGTAAATTGCAACGGTAAGGATTATATCGCTTTTTTTCATAAGAAAAATCCTCTCTATAAAACAGAAAAATAAGGGCGGCTTTTTTTGCAGGCAAAAAAAACGGGCTTTTCGTGGTTCCGCTTTCGCTTCAACCGGCACAAGTGCCGGTCGGCTGCGCCGCCACTACAATCCGAAGCCACTGAAAAAGTCCCTATCACTGCTTTTTTATCCATATTTAGTGTTACTTTATTCAAAAACTATCGAAAAAGAACACTAAAAATTTTAAGATCAGAGGTTTTTCAGTGGGCTCCTACAATCCCTGCCGCAGAAATCTCAAAAAAAACGGGGCTGCCAGAAAAGTTCAAAGTATATTGCAGGTTCTGAGCTAAAATCAGCCCCTGCAATACATTTTTGACAGCCCCGAACAAGCGGATTCCCGCTCTGAAACAATCAATTTAAAAATCAGTCAAACAGTGTAGGCAATGTATTTCTAACAAAGTCATCTTCAGAATCAATGAACTGACCAAGAACTTCAGGTGACATGTAGCTCAAAGAAAGTCCTGCATTCTTACTCTTTTCAATGTTTTCAGCATCTTTCATTGTTTCTGTAAATGCTTTTACATAAAAGTCAATTATTTCCTGTGGGGTTCCTGCTGGAGCAACCAGAGCACGTGCAGAACCGTAAACAAGTTTATAACCTTTTTCCTTCAATGTAGGAACATTTGGCATATCTTCAAGGCGTTCGTCTGTATAAGAAGCAAGAACCTTAAGTTCACCGTTTTCGCCAATCAAAGAAGCAACATCGCCGGCTTTTGGAACAGAAACCTGAACTTCACCCTGGCGCAATGCAAGCAGCTGGTCAGCTGTTCCACCGTAAGGAATGCAGTTTACTTTAAAGCCTGCTGCCTTTGCCAAAAGCTGAATGCCAATGTGGTTAGAAGCTTTTACACCATTTGTAGAGCAGAGAACTTTTCCAGGGTTTGCCTTACAGTATTCAATAAATTCTTCGATTGTGTTCCATGGAGCATCTTTTTTTACAACTACAACAGAAGGTTCAAAAAGATGGTTTATAATTGGAACTACAGAATCTTTTGAAAATACACTGCCCTTTTCAGCTGCAAGTGAATTGAATGTAGGAAGGTTGATAAATCCTATTGTGTAACCGTCTGGCTTTGAAGTTACAAGTGATGTATAACCGATTTTTCCGTCAGCACCTGGCTTGTTCTGAATTACAAGTGTCTTGCCGACATATTTTTCTGCAATCGAACAAAGAATGCGTGCGCCTGTATCTGTACCGCTGCCTGCTTTATAGGCAACAACAACATTTACATCTTTAGCAGGTTTCCATTCTGCAGAAGAAGCAGATTTTTTGTCTTGTGCACCATTTGCAAAAACTGAAGCAGCAAGCAGAACTGCTGACACACCAACAAATAAACGTTTCATAAAAAATTCCTCCTGTAAAAGCCTGATTTTTCATTCAAAATGTAAACCAAAACTTTCTTAAATACTGTAAATCTGCTTTTTTGACAAAACAATCCTAAAAAACGGTAGAAAGGTTTAATATTTTGAAGAAAAATCTGCTTTCCGTGCAGAAAAATGAACTGATTCTGCAAAAAAAGAAGCTGCTGCACAAAAAAAAGCGCCCAAGCCCTGTAGCAGCGCCGCAGGCGAAGACCGCAGAAGCTTGCAGAGCTTCGAGGACTTAGAGCGTAAGCGAACTGCGGAAGGGCGCTCATGCCGAAGAATGTGGCTTTAGTTAAAAAGCTAATTTACAAGTGCGGATGGAGAAAACCCAGTATATTTTTTGAATACGGTACAAAAATACTTGCAGTCGGAAAATCCTGCCATTTCGGAAACTTCGTAGACGCGGTAACGGCCTGTTTTTAAAAGTTCAGCGGCTTTGATTATGCGGTAGGAATTCAAAAGTTCCAGAAATGTCTGGTTTGTGACCTGCTTGATTTTTCGGCTGAGATAACTTACAGAAACATCAAGGTGTCCGGCAAGAGCTTCTATAGTCAGCTTTGTCTTGTACTCTTTCTGGATATATTTTACGGTTTCGTTTACGTAGTAATTTTCACTTGCAAGTGGAAATTCCGGCAGTTTGAGCAGATTTTGAGTGGATTTGTCTGAAGTCTGTTTTTTTTCAATTACATTCCTTGCGCGGCTAATTGCCTGTGCAAGTTCAGTTTCATCGACGGGTTTTAAAATATATTCCAGAACGCCCAGCTTTATTGAAGTTTTTGCATACTCAAAATCAGAATAACTTGACAGTATGATTGAACAGAACTGAGCACCCTGTTTTTCGGCAGCTTCAATCATCTGCAACCCTGTCATGCCAGGCATTTTTATATCGGTTATTACGATGTCTGGTTTCAGTTCAAGGATTTTTGCTAGGCCTTCTTCACCGTCACTGGCTTCTGCGCAGACTGCACAGTTCATTTTAAGCCAGTCAGTAGTATAAACAAATCCCCTGCGAATAAATTCTTCATCTTCGACAACCAGAACCTTGAGCATAACACAAACTATACATTGTTTTTGAAAATTTGGCAAAGCCCGGCGCAACAAGTCCTGCGCAACTCGGCAAAAACCTGGCGCAGTTCAGCAATTCCTGTGGATTGCTGGAAAAGTCATTGTTACAATCGTACCATGACCTGGCGAACTTTCAATTTCAAATCCTGCTTTTTTGCCATGCAGCAGGACAAGACGCCGGTTGATGTTGTATAACCCCAGATGATTTGAAGTCTGCGTTTCCTGCATCAGCATTTTTCCAAGCTCTGCAAGTTTTTCACTATCCATTCCGTCCCCGTTATCCTTTACGCTGATGCAAATCTTTCCGTCTTTTTCAAATGCAACAATTTCAACTTCCAGAACCTTTTTGCCACCTCCACCAAGAAGCGTATGCTGCAGGGAGTTTTCTATAAGCGGCTGCAAAATCAGTTTAGGCACAATGCAGTCAAGGCAGCTTTCTTCAATTTTTACAGAATAATTGAAACGCTGCGTAAAGCGAAACTTCTGTATCGAAAGATAATTTTTTGTATGCTCCATGTCCTCCGCCAGCGTAATGTCATTACCGTCAATATTTATTGAATACCTCAGCAGCTTGCACAAACTGTTTATGATTGGAGCAACATTATCACTATCCAGCTTGGCCATATATTTTATCAGCTCAAGAGTATTAAACAGAAAATGCGGATTAAACTGGCTTTCCAGCTGCCTGATTTGAGCAGCAACCGTTTCCCTGGAAATTTCAGCATTTTTCTTAATCAAATTATTTATGCTTTCCGTCATCATATTAAACGACTCTGCAATCATCCCAAACTCATCGTCAGCTTCAACTTTCATGTAACACTTAAAATTACCATTTTGAACCTGCTCCAGAGCAGCAACAATTTTGCCAATCGACTGCATCTTACCATTTGCCGCACGCATAGCCCTTGAATAACAAAGCCAGCCGGTAACCACAATAATCAAAAGCAAAGCAAAACCTTCAAGAATCAAAGCCAGAACCATCCGCCGTATTGACGAAAAAGTAAAAATTATCAGACGATCATCATTAAAGCCAACCGAACTGGCAGTCTTAAAATACCAGTTTTTCTGAAATTTAAAAAACCGGCTGGCAAGCAAAACTTCAGACTTTACAGAATTAAAACTTCCCGTAAAAACCGAACTAGAAGCAAGGCAAACATCATTGTACCTGTTCAAAATAAGAACAGAAGATTCCTTTTCCAGCACATGAAAGTCAAAAAAATCTCTGGGAACTGAAAAAATTGCAAAACCATTTTTTATCCCCCTGCCAATCAAAAAATCCCCATGAAAAAAAGCCGTACAAACCTTTCCAGGAGACTGATTAAGCTTGTTTGCAATGCCCCAGTTTTTCCCCGTATCAGGCGGAACAAATGAAATAAGCATGGAAGAAGACGACGTTACAGTCTTAAAATCACTGTCAAATAAATAGAAATCCGCAGAATGTCCCTGATAGTTCATAAACTGAATCATTGATGACAGAAAATACCTGGACATGGAAGAGTCATTTTTCAATTCCTCCACGTCAAAATCAAAACTCTCAGAATGAAGTTTTTTTTCGTAAATACTTATAATATCGCCAAATACACCGGCAATTTCCCTGTTATCACTACGATTCTGCGCCAGAGTAACCGTATCAAAATAAATGTACGAAAAAATAAAAAAAGAAACTGCAACAAGGCACAAAGGCAGCAACGTAAAAACGCTTATAATATGCATGATTTCGTCATGAAAACTTACAGACATCCGCTTGAACATGCCAAAAGTATAACATATTTAAAAACTTTTTTTTAAGAAGCAATGCAAACGGCAACCGTCCTTTCAGCACTCGCTACCCTCGGCACTGAGCCCACTGAAAAAGTCCCCCAAATGGACAGATTTACAAATACCACCAGAATCA
>JAEDIW010000140.1 GCA_016296655.1 Treponema sp.
AGCTTTTTTATTTCACAAGGCACATGAGATCAGGAAAGAATTTTCTTCAAAATTACGTGTCTTGGAAAAACTTGAATTTTGACCTTATACTTAATTCCGAAATAATCCAGGCTAACCTTCATTGCATCCTGGCCGGTCAGGCAGGTATCTCGTAAATAGCCACGTTCATTTTTCCATTCTTTGATTCCACGGATATAAAACATCTTTAATTCCTCCGTAATGATAAAAGGAACAATATTATGCTTGAGACATTCTTTAAACATAATCAGGCGACCTACACGTCCGTTGCCGTCCTGGAATGGATGAATTGATTCAAAACGTACGTGGAAATCAAGAATATCATCAAAGGTTATTTCAGATCTTGAATTATAGTCAGCAAGCAAAGCTTTCATTTCTGCAGCAACATCTTCAGGTTTTACTGTCTCGCTGCCACCAACTTCGTTCTCAATCATCTTATAATCCCCTGTTTTGAACCAGGATTTCTGAGTATCTGTAGTTCCTGTTTTGAGGATATAATGCAGCTGTTTTATAAAGCTTTCGGAAAGTTTTGTTTTTGCACCTTCAATGGCAAGATCTATACAGCGGAAGTGATTTACAGTTTCTACAATATCATCAACCTTTACTGCCTCATCTGTAATGCCAATAGTTTTGGTTTCAAAAATAAAACGTGTCTGATCATGAGAAAGTCTTGAACCTTCAATATTGTTTGAATTGTATGTAAGATCAATCTGGATTTTGTGATAAATGCCGCCCTTAAGGCTGGAGTCTTTTTCACGTTTAAGAAAAGCTAAGAGATTGTTTTCTGTTTCAATGTGTCTTGTTTTACGGCCTGGTTTCTCAGTATCAGCAGGAATTTTCCAGGTTTTTCCATCCAGTAATGCTCCAGGAACCCTACCTTGTGCACAGTAATTTCGAACGCTACGGATACTTAATTCCCAGAGTTTTGAAGCTTCTTCAACAGAAATATATTCAATCTTTGCCATAGGCAAATTATGTCACATTATCGGCAAAATATAAAGAGATTTATTGACTTGTAAATTGGTTATATATTGCCGATAGATTGTTAATTTTGCCTTTACAGCAAATTTAACATACACTGCACTTTTTCAAGGGACTTTTCCCTACTTCCTATATTTAACGAATTCTGTTAATCTTGCAAAAACCTTACTTCAACAAATATTCCACAGTATTAACAACACGAACACTTTTTTTATCTTCAAGCCCAACTGCCGCATCTTCAATAGTAAAAAGTCCTTGAGTTGCTTTTTTTATTTTCCCAACTTTGCTATTAGAATCGTGAGCAAATTGTTCCGCCGCAGTTCTTGCATTTTTTGTAGCTTCCGCAATCATTTCAGGTTTTATATCATTAAGTTTTGTAAATTCATAACTCACTTTCGAATCATAATCCTGATTCACAGCAATTCCAGCCGAAACAAGCTCCAAAGAATCAGCATAAGCACTTTTCACCGCCTCAATTTTTCCAGAACGCACCAAAATCGTCTGCCGTGCAACAAACTTATACGTAATCTTCGTTTGATCCATGTAAGAATTTAAAGAGTTATCCGTAATTGCAGCAGGTTTTACAGTAAAATCACTTTCTTCCAATCCGTGTTTTATCAAATACTTTTTTATAACCTCAGTTTTTTCCAAAATAGACTTTTGCATAGATTCAAGACTGTTTTCGCCCATTGAAAAACTCATATTCCACACAGCAAGATCCGCGTCCACTTCCCTTTCAGCTAATCCTCTCACAGACACACTTCTTTCTGGAGTAATAATATTTGCAAGACCTAATGCCAAAATCACAGCAGCCATAACAATGGAAATCCCAATTTTTAAACTATCCAAAATTTTCTCCTTAAATTTTTCTGATATGCACCCAAAAAAGGTGACAGTTTTTAAACTCACTGGTGTCAAATTGGTGACACTTTTTTATTTTTAGTCAGCTGTAATACAGCATATTTATTATACTGCAACCGTTTGAGAGACAAAAGTGTTTCTTCTGTTTCAAAACAGTTACAGGTTTTTATAATTGCAAATACTCTGATTTCTGTCAATCTTTTATGACCATCAGATCAGGGCAAAGGCATGAAAATTTTTTATTTTAAATCTCTAAACTACTTTTTAAAAAATGCACAAAATGATAAAAATCCCCTTGGGCGGAATTATGCTTTTAATAGAAAGTCTTGAAGAAAGGAATGTAATCCTGACCATGGACGAATTGAAAACAGGCAATATTACCTCTGCACGAACCGGTCGTGGTTCAATTCGCCTGCACTGGGGAATTGAAAACCGCCAGTTCCGCCAAACTGTTCTAAGGCTCCTTTAAGATTTCACATTTTCTGTAATTTGTTTCATAAAGATTTTTTACATGCGTTTGCCATGACAACTAAATAACTTTCACTTTTTATTTTCAATATTTTTTGCTATAATCACAAAACTTAATGCAAACGACACATGTGTTGAAGTAGTACTTCGAGTAAATCTGATCACGGCACATTAAGAATTCTTTTTTTCAAGGAGGATTTCTTATGCCTAGAAATCAGTTTCAGAGAATGGTCTTTGCATTCATCACAGTTGTAATTACCGTTC